>NZ_JBFAET010000036.1:0-63915 GCF_040642095.1 Streptomyces sp. NPDC020362 | reverse complement strand
ACCGGCTGTTCGCGATCTGCGACGTACGGCCGGTGGAGCGGTACCTCGCCGCGCATCCGTCCAAGGGTGGCCCGTGCGGGGGAGCACGGGCCACCCTTGGATACGGAGGGGGCGGCAGTGGCGTTCAACTCATGCGATGTGTGAGCCGGTTCACGCCGAGAACGAATGGACCGTCGTCGTCCGGTACGTCTGCCCAGGTCGCAGCACGGTGGAGGGGAACGACGGCTCGTTCGGCGAGTCCGGGAAGTGCTGGGTCTCCAGGGCCAGGCCGTCGCCCTGCCGGTAGGTGCGCCCGGCCGGGCCGACCAGCGTGCCGTCGAGGAAGTTGCCCGAGTAGAACTGCACGCCGGGCTGGTCGGTGAAGATCTTCAGTGTGCGGCCGGACCCGGGATCGCGCAGCGTCACCACGTGCTCCGGCTTCGCGGTCACACCCTTGTCGAGCACGAAGTTGTGGTCGTAGCCCTTGGCGGTGACCAGCTGCCGGTGACCGGTGCGGATGTCCCGGCCGATCGGCTTGGGCCGGGTGAAGTCGAACGGGGTGCCCGCGACCCGCGCCAGCTCGCCGGTGGGTATCAGGCCCGGGTCGGTGGGAGTGAACCGTCCTGCGGCGAGCCAGAGTTCGTGGTCGTGGATGCTTCCGCTGCCCTCGCCCGCGAGGTTGTAGTACGTGTGGTTCGTGAGGTTGACGACCGTCGGCCGGTCGGTGGTGGCCTTGTAGTCGATGCGCCAGTCGCCGTGCCGGGTGAGGGTGAAGGTCACCTTCGTCCTCAGCGTGCCCGGGTAGCCCATCTCGCCGTCGACGCTCGTGCAGTACAGGTGCACCCCGACATCGGGGCCACAGGTGAAGGGCTCGACGTCCCACACCTTGGTGTTGAAGCCCTTGGCACCCCCGTGCAGGCTGTTGACACCGTCGTTCACCGACAGCTGGTAGGCCGTGCCGTCCAGGCTGAAGCGGCCCCTGGCGATGCGGTTTCCGTACCGGCCGATGGTGGCGCCGAAGAAGGTGGTCCCGGCGACATACGCGGCGAGGTCGTCGTAGCCGAGCGAGACGTTCGCGTACCGGCCGTGCCGGTCCGGGATCTCCAGGGACTGGACTATGCCGCCGTAGGACAGCACCTTGAGCCGGGTGCCGCCGTTCTCCAGCGACCAGCGGTACACCTTCGTGCCGTCGGCGAGCGTGCCGAAGAGTTCCTTCACCGGTTTCCTGCCCGGGGCGGCCTCGGCGGTGCCGCCGAGCGCGGTGGCGGCGAGGCCCGCGGCCGCGGCGCCCGCGATGACCGTGCGTCTGTTCAGTTCCATGTGCGGCTCCCTCTGCTGGTGGGTGCTACGAACCGGACTTGCGCTTGTTCCACACGTCGAACCCGACCGCCACCAGCAGGGCGATGCCCTTGATGACCTGCTGCCAGTCGGTGCCGACGCTCAAGAGGTTCATGCCGTTGTTCAGCACGCCGAGGACGAGACCGCCGATGATCGCGCCGAGGACGGTGCCCACACCGCCGCTCATGGACGCGCCACCGATGAACGACGAGGCGATCGCCTCCAGTTCGAAGTTGACGCCCGCCTTCGGAGAGGCCGCGTTCAGACGGGAGGCGACCACCAGACCCGCCAGGGCCGCGAGCACGCCCATGTTCAGGAAGACGTAGAAGGTGACCTTCTTGTCCTTCACGCCGGACAGCTTGGCCGCCGGCAGGTTGCCGCCGATCGCGTAGATGTGGCGGCCGAACACCGCGTTGCGCATCACATAGCCGTAGCCGGCCACCAGCGCGCCGAGGATGATCAGCACGATCGGGGCGCCCTTGTAGCTGGCGAGCAGCAGGGTCAGCACGAGGATCGCGGCGACCAGCGCGGTCAGCTTGAGCAGGAAGAGCCGGGCGGGCAGCACGTCCAGGGCGAACTCCTGCTGGCGGCGCCGGTCGCGGACCTCCTGCCACACCACGGCCGCGATCAGCACCAGCCCGAGCAGCAGGGTGAGGTTGTGGTAGTTCGTGTCCGGGCCGGCCTCGGGCAGGAAGCCGTTGCCCATCTTCTGCAGGCCGTCCGGGAACGGGCCGAGGGTCTGGCCCTTGAGCAGGATCTCCGTCAGGCCGCGGAAGAGGAGCATGCCGGCCAGGGTGACGATGAAGGACGGTATGCCGAGATGGGCGATCAGGAAGCCCTGGACCGAGCCCGCCGCCGCGCCCACCAGCAGACACAGCACCAGCGCGATCGGCCAGGACAACCCGTGCTGCACGGTGAGCACGGCCGCGAACGCGCCGACGAACGCGGTGAGCGAGCCGACCGAGAGGTCGATGTGCCCGGCGATGATCACCAGCATCATGCCGATCGCGAGGATCAGGATGTAGCTGTTCTGCAGCACCAGGTTGGAGACGTTGCGCGGCAGCAGCAGGTCCCCGTCGGTCCAGACCGCGAAGAGGACCACGATCAGGCCGAGCGCGATCAGCATGCCGTACTGGCGCATGTTGCGGCGCAGGCCGTCCAGCACCAGCCGGAGCAGACCGGAGCCGGCGGCCGAGCCGCTCCTGCCCGGTGGCGCGGGGGCCGGGCTCTTGGCGGTCACATCCGTGCTCATCGCGTCACCTCTTCGTCCTTCGTGTTCTTCTTGTCCTTCGTCATGTGGCGCATCAGCACTTCCTGTGTGGCCTCGGCCCGCGGCACCTCTCCGGTCAGCCGGCCCGCGGCCATGGTGTAGATGCGGTCGCACATGCCGAGCAGTTCGGGCAGCTCGGAGGAGATGAAGACGACCGCCTTGCCCTGGGCGGCGAGCCGGTCGATGACCGTGTAGATCTCGTACTTGGCGCCCACGTCGATGCCGCGCGTGGGCTCGTCCAGGATCAGCACGTCGGGGCCGGCGAAGATCCACTTGCTGAGGACGACCTTCTGCTGGTTGCCGCCCGACAGCTTGCCCACCGGCTCGAAGACGGTCGGTGCCTTGATGTTCATGGAGGTGCGGAAGCCCTCGGCGACCTGCCGCTCCTCGTGCTCGTCCACCACGCCCCGCCGGGCCACCCGGTGCAGCGCGGTCAGCGAGATGTTGCGGTTGACGGTGTCGATGAGGTTGAGGCCGTAGTGCTTGCGGTCCTCGGTGACGTAGGCGATGCCGTGTCCGACCGCCTCGGCGACGGTCCTCGTGCGGATCTCCCTGCCGTCCTTGAGGAGCGCGCCGCCCGCGTACCGGCCGTAGCTGCGGCCGAAGACGCTCATCGCGAGTTCGGTGCGCCCGGCGCCCATCAG
Organism: Streptomyces sp. NPDC020362; assembly: GCF_040642095.1. Taxonomy (NCBI): domain Bacteria; kingdom Bacillati; phylum Actinomycetota; class Actinomycetes; order Kitasatosporales; family Streptomycetaceae; genus Streptomyces; species Streptomyces sp. NPDC020362. Next base: position 60,684 of record NZ_JBFAET010000036.1, on the reverse strand, counting down.
GCCCGCGATGCCGACGATCTCCCCGCGGCGCACCTGGAGCGACACGTCGTCCACGACCTTGCGCTGCTGGTCGATCGGGTGGTGCACGGTCCAGCCCCGGATCTCCAGCGCCGGGGCCGCGCCCTCCTCGGGCCGGTGCGGGGTGCGTTCGGGGAAGCGGTGGTCGAGGTCGCGGCCGACCATGCCGGAGATGATGCGCTCCTCGGTCGTCTCCGGCGCCTTCACGTCGAGGGTCTCGATGGACCGGCCGTCCCGGATGATCGTCACCGAGTCGGCGACCCTGCGGATCTCGTTCAGCTTGTGCGAGATGATGATCGAGGTGATGCCCTGGTTCTTCAGCTCCAGGATGAGGTCGAGCAGCTTGCCGCTGTCCTCGTCGTTCAGGGCCGCGGTCGGCTCGTCCAGGATCAGCAGCTTCACCTGCTTCGAGAGCGCCTTGGCGATCTCCACGAGCTGCTGCTTGCCCACGCCGATGTCGGCGACGCGGGTCTGCGGATGCTCGTCCAGACCGACCCGGCGCAGTAGTTCGGTGGCGTGTCCGAGGGTGTCGTTCCAGTTGATGAGCCCGCGCCGGGCGTGCTCGTTGCCGAGGAAGATGTTCTCCGCGACGGACAGAAACGGCACCAGAGCCAGCTCCTGGTGGATGATGACGATGCCGCGCTGCTCGCTCGCCCGGATGTCCCTGAAGCGGCAGACCTCCCCCTCGAAGAGGATGTCCCCCTCGTAACTGCCGTACGGGTGGACGCCGGAGAGCACCTTCATCAGGGTGGACTTGCCGGCGCCGTTCTCCCCGCAGACGGCGTGGACCTCGCCCTGCCGGACGGTCAGGGTGACGTCCGACAACGCCTTGACACCGGGAAAGGTCTTGACGATCGAGCGCATGTCCAGGACGGGTCCTGCCATGGTCGTGCCTTCCAATCCGTAGGGGCGGGCGCTTACTTGAGCTCGGACTCGGTGTAATAACCGCCGTCGACCAACACCTGCCGGTAGTTGGACTTGTCGACGCTGATCGGCTGCAGCAGGTAGGCGGGCACGACCTTGGTGCCGTTGTCGTAGGACTTGACGTCGTTGACCTGCGGTTTCTTGCCCTTGAGGACGTCGTCGACCATCGTCGCGGCGACGTCGGCGAGCTTGCGGGTGTCCTTGTAGACCGTCTGCGTCTGCTGACCGGCGATGATCGACTTCACCGAGGCCAGCTCGGCGTCCTGGCCCGTGATCACCGGCAGCGGCTTGCTGCCCGAGCCGTAGCCGTCCGACTTCAGCGAGGACAGGATGCCGATGGAGATGCCGTCGTACGGGGACAGGACCGCGTCGACCTTCTGCGACTTGTAGGAGGAGGTCAGGATGTCGTCCATGCGCTTCTGCGCGGTGGCGCCGTCCCAGCGCAGGGTGGTGACCTTGTTCAGCCCGGTCTGGCCGGAGCGGACGACGAGCTGCTTCCTGTCCATGTAAGGCTTCAGGACGCTCATCGCGCCGTTGAAGAAGTACCGGGTGTTGTTGTCGTCGTTGGAGCCGGCGAACAGCTCTATGTTGAACGGGCCCTTCTTCCCGCTGTCCAGACCCAGCCTGTGCACGATGTACGTGCCCTGGAGCCGGCCGACCTTCTCGTTGTCGAAGGACGCGTAGTAGTCGACGTTCCTGGTGCCGAGGATGAGACGGTCGTAGGCGATGACCGGGATGTTCGCGTCCGCGGCCTCCTGGAGCACGTTGCTGAGGGACTTGTTGTCGATGGCCGCGACGATCAGTCCCCCGACGCCCTGCGTGATCAGGTTCTCGATCTGCGAGACCTGGGTGTCCGGGTCGTCCTCGCCGTACACCAGCTTGGTCTTGTAGCCCTTGGCCTTGAGTTCCTTGACGACGTTGTTGCCGTCGTTGATCCAGCGCTCGGAGGACTTGGTCGGCATCGCGATGCCGATGGTGCCGCCCTTGGCCTCGCCCGACTTCTCCTTGCTGCCGCCCTCGCCGCTCTGCCCGCAGGCGGTCAGCGTGAGGGCGAGCGAGGCTGCCGAGGCTATTGCGGCGAGTGCGGCTCTGCGGTTGCGCATGGTGATCCGTCCTTGTCCTTCGGGGTTCTTACTCGTCGTGGCGAGGGGTCACGCGGTGGTGGGGAAGCGGTTGAGAGGCCCCGGCATCCGGGATCCGAGCGGCGCCATGCCGCCGTCCGCGCCGTGCCGGGCGAGCAGGTCCAGGGCGAGCCGGCCGCGCCGCACCCGCTCCCGGGCGGTGTCCAGGGTCACGTCCCGCAGCTGGGTGCCCCAGGGGTAGATGCCGGGAGCCCTGGACAGGCCGAACTTCAGATAGAGCGGTGCGCCGCGCCGGATCAGCTCGGCGACCTCGTACATCCGCACATAGCCGCCGAGGTCGTCGGGGGCCTCGATGTACATGTCCATGGGGGCGGCGGACACCCGGCGGATCTCGGTGAGGTGATCCAGCGTCAGATCGCTGGGTACGTTGACGGAATCGGCCCCGAGCCTCTCGTACACCGCGTACGAGGCGGGGTTGACCGGCCCGATCAGCGCCGAGACCTTCAGGGTGGTGTCGGCCGGGACGATCCCCTGCCGCCGGGCCCGGTGCAGGGTCCACAGCACGCCCTCGTCGGCCACCAGCAGGCACTTGACGCCCAGCTCGGTGGCCCGGACGGCGTCCTCGACGCAGCCGGCTACGGCGTCGTGGCCGCGGGCGCGCGGTCCGCCGCCGCGGGAGTCGGTGCGGACCGAGCCGCCGATGTCCCAGGTGCCGCGGGGGCCGGTGAACAGGCACAGCTCGATGTCCCGTTCGCCGGTCGCCTCGACCATCTCGGTGATCTCGGCGTCGGTGAGCATCCACACGCCGCTGCCCTGGCTGATGCGGTGGATCGGCACGTCGAGGCGCGAGGCCTCCTTCAGGACGACGGCCAGCGCTTCGGGACCCTCGCACGAGGGGATCTCGGTGCGCCAGCGGCCGCCGCCCGGGAAGCTGTGCGGCGAGGCGTCGGCGGGGTCGAGGGCGGGCGCGCCCAGGCCGAGTGCGGCGAGTGCCTGCTCGCCGGGCCTGCGGGCTGCCGAGACGGAAGCGTCGGTCACAAGCTGTCCTTCATGTTCGGTATTTCGGACAATGTTCGCGGCTCTGGGCGTGGAAAGGGCCTGGCTCCGGCTGTGAAAAGGTGCCTGGCCCCCGGTGTGACAGGGCCTCGGTGGTACGCCGGTCGGGGTGCCGTCGGGTCAGGCCCCGGCCGGCGCACGACTAGGGGCGGAGCAGCACCTTGCCCACCTTCGGATCACCGGCCCCCACCAGCTCGATGGCGTGCGGGAACTCGGTCAGCGGCAACTCGTGCGTGACCAGCGGCAGCGGGTCGAGCAGCCCGGCGCCGAACACCCGCACGGTGTGCGCCCAGGCGGCCGGCGGCGCCCCGAAGACCGTGTGCACCTCCAGCTGCCGTACGACCAGACCGGTCGGGTCGAGCCCGTCCGCGCCCGGCGCCGGGATACCGGTCAGGACCAGGCGTCCGCCGCGTCTGAGCAGCGAGGCGGCGGTGCGCGCGGCGGACGCGGACCCGGCGGTCTCGATCACGACGTCGAGGTCGTCGGGCAATGCCGGACTTCCGGCGTTCCCGAGCCGGAAGTCGGTGGCGCCGAACCGCCGGGAGAGCGCCTCCCGGTCGCCTCGGGTGCCGACGACGAGCAGCTCGGCCGGCGAGACCGCCTTCAGGAACTGCACGGCGAACATGCCGAGGGTGCCCGTGCCGACCACCGCGACCCGCTCGCCCGGCCGGGCGCCCGCCTTCAGCGTGGCGGCCGCGACACAGGCGGCCGGCTCCAGCAGGGCGGCTGCGGTGAGGTCGGCGTCGTCCGGCAGCGGGTGCAGCAGCCGGGCGGGCAGCGTGAGCGTGGCGGCCATGGCGCCCGGCCGGGTGAAACCGGTCTCCTCGTACCCGGCCGTGCACAGCGTGCTCTCGCCCGCATGGCAGCGGTCGCACACCTGGCAGTTGCGAAAGCCCTCGCCGACCACCTTGCGGCCGACCAGCCCCGCCGGCACACCCGCGCCGACCGTGCGCACCGTCCCGGACCACTCGTGGCCGGGCGTGAGCGGGTAACGGACGTATCCCTCGGGCCGGTTGCCCCGGTACACCTCGCGGTCGCTGCCGCAGATGCCCACCGCGTGCACGGCCACCAGCGCCTCGCCGGGACCGGGTTCCCGGGGCGTGTGGTCCTCGATCCGGTGCACGCCCGGCGCCTCGACCAGAACCTGGTGACTCACTTCGTTCCCTTCGGCCTGCGCTGCTCCCAGCCGTCCGCCCACAGGTCGAACCGGGCCTGCTGCTGCGGGAATTCGGCGGCGGCGTCGGTGTCCAGCTCGACACCCAGGCCGGGTGCGTCGGAGAGGTGGAAGTACCCGTCGACGACCTCGGGGGCGCCCTTGACCACCTTCTTGATCTCCGCGTCGGCGAAGTCGTTGAAGTGCTCAAGGATCTTGAAGTTCGGCGTGCTGAAGCCGATCTGGAGGGAGGCGGCGGTGAGCACGGACCCGCCGACGTTGTGCGGGGCGACCAGCATGTAGTGGGTCTCGGCGGTGGCGGCGAGCTTCCGGGTCTCCCAGATCCCGCCGAGGTGGCCCACGTCGGGCTGGAGGATGTCGGCGGCCTGGCTCTCGAACAGCTCGCGGAACTCGATCCGGTCGTGGATGCGCTCGCCGGTGGCGATCGGGACGTCCACCTTGGCGGCGACCTTCTCCAGGGCCTTCAGGTTCTCCGGCGGCACCGGCTCCTCCAGCCAGGCCGGCTCGAAGGGGGCCATCTCCCTGGCCAGCCGGACGGCCGTGGCGGGGGAGAAGCGGCCGTGCATCTCCAGCATCAGCTCGGCGTCCGGCCCGATGGCGTCGCGCACGGCCTCGATGAGGGAGACGGCGTACAGGGTCTCGGCGTGGTCCAGCTCGAAGTGCCCGGTGCCGAAGGGGTCGATCTTCAGGGCGCGGTAGCCGCGCTCGATCACCCCCTGGGCGGCCTTGTGGTACGCCTCCGGCGTTCGCTCGGTCGTGTACCACCCGTTGGCGTACGCCTTGACCCTGTCCGTCACCTTTCCGCCCAGCAACTGCCAGACGGGAACTCCGAGCGCCTTGCCCTTGATGTCCCAGCAGGCCGTCTCGACGACCGCGATGCCGGACATGACGATCTCGCCGGCCCGCCCGTAGTCGCCGTACTTCATCCGGCGTACGAGGTCCTCGACGGCGAACGGGTCGGATCCCAGGATGTGATGGGCCTCGGCCTCCCGCAGATAGCCGATCAGCGCGTCGGTGCGACCGAGCATGCGGGTCTCGCCGACTCCCGTGACCCCCTCGTCGGTGTGCACCTGGACGTAGGTCAGATTGCGCCACGGCGTCCCGACCACGTGTGTGCTGATTCCGGTGATGCGCACGGCAGTTGCCTCTCAGCTGTTCGAGATTTCGTCACACGTTCGAAATGTTGGCGTGACAGTAAGGACGGGGCGGTGGGGGTGTCAATGGGGCGAACGGGTAACGCTTTCGGCAAGGCTTTCGAGAACTTTTTCGGTCCCGCACGAAACCTTCACAGGGGTGCCTAGGAACGTGACCGGAGAGGAATCTAGTCTTCCGGCGTCATGGACTTCTGCCACCCGTGCCAACGGCACCTCAACGGCGCCCTGGCCTGCCCCGGGTGCGGCGCGCCGGCGCAGTCCGTCGCCGTGCGCGCGGACGCTCCCGTCGCGCACGGCTACGCGGGCGCGGTGGCGGCTCCGTACGTCCCGCAGCCCTTCACCGGCCCCTCCGGCGAGCAGTACGCCGGACAGGCGGGGCTGCCCGGCCACACCGCCTACTACGCCCCGGAGCCGCCCGGCGGGTTCGCGAGCGGCGGCACCGATCCGCACGACCACCCGGGCCGCGGCGGCTACGACGAACATCGGAGCCATGGCGGTTACGGCGACCGCCCGGGCCGCGGCGGTTACGACGACCATCAGGGTCATGACGGTTACGACGACCACTCGGGCCAGGACGCCCACGACGCCCACGACGACCACGACGAGCGGGACGACCACGCGGACGCGGACGACACCGCCGGCCGGCACGGCAGCGCGCACCACGGCGAGTCCGGCGGCCGGGCGGCCCGGCGCCAGTCACGGGGCCGGGGCCGTGGCGGCTCCCCCGACGGGGACGAGGCCGCCGACGGCGCCGCCGGTGAGGCCAGCCGCCGTGACCGCAAGGCCGCCGCGCACCGGCGCCGCCGGCGCCGCACGGTGCTGATCACCGCGGGCTTCGTCCTGGCGGCCGGCGGTCTCAGCCTCGCCGAACTGGGCATGGACGCCCCCTTCTCCGGCAACAAGCCGGCGGCGACCGGGGACACCTCGGCGGACGGCGGCACCTCGTCCGCCTCACCGGACCGCACGGCCGCCCCCCTCGACGACACCTCGGGCAGCGCGGCCGGTCCGGACGCCTCCGCCTCCCCGGACGCGTCGGCCTCCGCCTCCGCCTCCAAGTCCCCGAAGGACAGAACCACCAAATCCCCGTCCGCCGAGGACACCGCCGACCAGGGCCGGCAGTCGGCCACGACGGGCTCGGGCTCCGGGCCGGGCGCCTCGGCGCCCACCGCACCGGCGACGTCCGGGCCGACGCCCACCCCGACCTCGAACCCGACGACCTCGAACCCGGCTCCGCAGCCGTCGCCCACGAAGACCTGCACCCGGTTCCTGTGGTGGTGCACGTAGGGAAGCCGCCGGGGGATCCGACGGCCCCGCACCCGGCCCCGAACGCGGCTCCGCAGCCGTCGTCGGCGCAATCCCGGCCCCGGTTCCCGTGGCGGTGCACGTAAGGATGCTGCCAGGTCGCCGTGGTGCGGTCCCGGGGCCGCCGAGCGGTCCGCCCGAGCCGGGTCGTGTGCGCCTCCGCCCCCCATGTGCCCCCGTACCACCCCGTGCTCCCCGTCGTCCGGGGTATCCGTGACACCGACCCGCCGGTGAGGCGGTTGAGTCGAACAGGCACACCTCGCCGTACCGATCTCGGGAACGCCCGGCGGCGGAAGGGTCGTTGTGCACAGAGGGAGCAGCGAGCAGCGGCTCGGTTGAGGAGAACGGATGACGCAGGGGATCACCGTCCACGGCACGGTCAGCGAGGGCTTCGAAGCGGTGCGCGAGGAGTTCGCCGCCTTCGTCGCGGAGGAACGGGACGACTACGAGGGGCAGCTGTGCGCCTACGTCCACGGCCGGCAGGTCGTCGACCTGTGGGCGGGCGAGGGCGTCGACGGGGAGTCGCTGTACGGCGTGTTCTCGTCCACCAAGGGCGCCGCCCACCTCGTCGTGGCCCTGCTGGTGCAGGACGGCACACTGGAACTGGACCGCAAAGTCACCTACTACTGGCCCGAGTTCGGCGCCGAGGGCAAGGGCGCACTGACCCTGCGCGACCTGCTCGCGCACCGCGCCGGACTGGTCGGCACCGACACCGGCTTCAGCCCGGCGGAGCTGGCCGACGACCGGGCCCTGGCCGAACGCCTCGCCGACCAGCGGCCGTTCTGGCGCCCCGGCACCGTCTTCGGCTACCACGCCCTGGTGATCGGCGCGCTGACCGGCGAGATCGTCCGGCGCGCGACGGGCCGCACCCTCCAGGAGCTGTACGAGGAGCGGGTCCGCGCCCCGTACGGCCTGGAGTTCTACCTGGGCCTGCCGGTCTCGCGGGAGCCGCGCTTTCGCACTACGCAGCCGATGCTGCCGACGGCCGGGCAGTCCGATCTGCTCGCCGCGCAGGAGTCCGGACCGCACACGCTCACGTCCATCGCCTTCAACGGGCACGCGGCCGAGCCGACGGTGCTGGAGTCGCTGCCGAACGAGCGCGCGGTCCGGGCCAAGGGTCCGGCCTCGGTGGGCGGCGTCGCCTCTGCGCGCGGGCTGGCCGGGATGTACGCGGCGGTGATCAGCGAGGTCGGCGGCAAGGCGCCGCTGCTGAAGGAGGACACGGTCGCGGAGTTCGGCCAGCTGCACTCCGTCGGGTACGACGTGGTGGCTCGCGCCCACAGGTCCTTCGGCCTCGGCTTCCAGGCCACGGCCGACGCCTGGCACCCCTTCCTCGGCGCGGGCGCGATCGGCCACAGCGGGGCGGCCGGCTCCCAGGCCTTCGCCGACCCGCGCAGCGGCCTCGCCTACGGCTACACCCGGCGCCGGTTCGCGTTTCCCGGGGGTGCGGCACCGGAGAACGACAGACTGGCGAGAACGGTGCACAGGGCAGCGCTGGCGAGCGGCTGACGTCCACTTCTGACGCCGGGAGCGACAGCCGGCCTGAAGGGGTGCAGGGCTGTACCGATGTGCGGCTCCGCCGCGTGGGCGCGAGCAACCCACGACGACCCGCAGTCCACATCGAACCGCACCCCGCAGACGCAACCGGTCAAACGCAGCAGCCGCACCCCACGTCCAGGGATGCGGCTGCCGTTGTACGCAACGAGGGTGCTCAGACCAGCGTCACGGTGATGTTGCCCCGCGTCGCCTTCGAGTAGGGGCACACCTGGTGCGCCTTCTCGATCAGCTCGCGCGCGGTCGCCTCGTCGGCGTTCGGGATCCGCGCGGAGATCTCCACGATGATCCCGAAGCCCTCCTCGTTCCTGCCGATCCCGACCTTCGCGGTGACGGTCGAGCCGGAGACGTCGGCGCCCTCCTGGCGGGCGACGACTCCGAGCGCGCCCTGGAAGCAGGCGCTGTACCCGGCGGCGAACAACTGCTCGGGGTTGGTGCCGGCGCCGCTGCCGCCCATCTCCTTGGGCGGGTTCACGACGACGTCGAGCCTGCCGTCGTCGGTGGCGACACGGCCGTCGCGGCCGTTCTCGGCGGTGGCGACGGCGGTGTACAGGACGTCGGATTGCTGGATGGCCATGCCGGTTGTCTTCCTCCTCGGTCCGCCGTGACTCGCGCCCACGATCGACGGCAGATTTCGGAAAGAAGTTACCGCATTCCGGAAAGCCGGCAGAAGTCCCGGACCGGTCAGAGCTTGACGATCATCTTCCCGGTGTTGTCGCCGCGCAGGACCCCCAGGAACGCCTCCAGGGTGTTCTCGACGCCGTCGACGACCGTCTCGCGGTACTTCAGCGCGCCCGAGGCGACCCAGGGGCCGACCTCCTGGACGAACTGCGGCTGCAGGTCGTAGTGGTCGCCGACCAGGAAGCCCTCCATGCGGCCGCGGATCTGGATCAGGCGGACGAGGTTCTTCGGGCCGGGGGCGGGCTCGGTGTTGTTGTAGACCGAGATCATGCCGCAGATCGCGATCCGGCCGCCCTGGTTGAGCGAGCCGATGGCCGCCTCCAGATGGTCGCCGCCCACGTTGTCGAAGTACACGTCGATGCCGTCCGGGGCGGCCTCGCGCAGCTGCTCGCCCACCGGCCCGTTCTTGTAGTTGAAGGCGGCGTCGAAGCCGTACTCCTCCACCAGCAGCTTGACCTTCTCGTCGGACCCGGCCGAGCCGATGACCCGCGAGGCGCCCATGAGCTTGGCGAGCTGTCCCACCTGGCTGCCCACGGCACCCGCGGCGCCGGAGACGAACACCACGTCGCCCTCCTTGAAGGAGGCGGTGCGCAGCAGGCCGGCGTAGGCGGTCAGACCGGTCATGCCGAGCACGCCGAGGTAGGTCGACAGCGGCGCGGCCGCGGGGTCGACCTTGACGGCGTGCTGGGCGTCCAGGGCGGCGTACTCGCGCCAGCCGAAGAAGTGCAGCACGTGGTCGCCGACCGCGATGCCCTCGGCGTTGGACTCGACGACCTCGCCGACCGCGCCGCCCTGCATGACCTTGCCCAGCTCGAACGGGGGGAGGTAGGACTTCGCGTCACTCATCCGGCCGCGCATGTACGGGTCCACGGAGAGGTACTTGTTCCGCACCAGCACCTGGCCCTCGCCGATGGCCGGGACGGGTGCCTCGACCAGGGCGAAGTCCTCGGGCTTGGGCCAGCCGACGGGGCGGCTGAGAAGGTGCCATTCGCGGTTGATCATGACGGTGCCTTTCCGAATTTACTTCAGTACCTGAAACAACCATGCGCCTGAATATTTCAGGATGTCAAGTAACGGAGTACTCTGGAGCACATGTCCACTCCAGAGAAGACCCGCCGTCCCGACGCCCTGACCATGGAGGTCGTCGAGCTGATCGGTGACGTCGTGACCCGGTTCTACGCGGACTACGAGCTGGCGGCGGGCCGGCACGCGCTGACCGGCCCGCAGGCACGCCTGCTCAGCCTGCTGTCGCTGGAGCCGCTGCCGATGCGCAAACTGGCGCAGAAGCTGAAGTGCGAGCCGTCGAACGTGACCGGCATCGTGGACCGCCTGGAGGCCCGCGGCCTGGTCGAGCGCCGCCCCGACCCCGCCGACCGTCGGGTGAAGCTTGCCGTCGCCACCGACGAGGGCCTCAGCGTCGCCCGCGACCTGCGCGAGGGCCTGCGCTTCGCCCGCGAACCCCTGGCCGGTCTCACCGACGAGGAGCGCGGAGTCCTCAGGGACCTGCTGCGCCGGATGCTCGACGCCTGAGGTCCGGCCTCCGGGTAAAGTTTTCGCCATGCGCGATCTCGGGGTGGGCTTCGGCTATCTGCTGAAGGGCCAGCGGTGGGTGGGCCGGCACGGCCGTCAGTACGGTTTCGGACTGCTGCCCGGCCTGATCACACTGGTCCTGTACGCGGCCGCGCTGGTCGCGCTCGCGGTGTGGGGCGAGGACGCCGTCTCCTGGGCGACCCCGTTCGCGGACCACTGGGCGAGCCCTTGGCAGGGCCTGTTCCGCGGCCTTCTCACCGCCGTCCTCTTCGCCCTCGGCCTGCTGCTGGCCGTGCTCACCTTCACGGCCGTCACCCTGCTGATCGGCCAGCCCTTCTACGAGAACCTGTCGGAGAAGGTCGACGCGGACGTCTCGCCCGACGGCACGGCGCCGCAGTCCGGCCTGCCGCTCTGGCGCGAGCTGTGGATCTCCGCCCGTGACAGCCTGCGCATCCTGGTCAGGGCGGGCCTGTGGGGCGTCCTGCTCTTCGCCCTCGGCTTCGTGCCCCTCGTCGGCCAGACCGCCGTCCCGGTGATCGGCTTCTTCGTCACCGGGTTCTTCCTCACCGAGGAGCTGGCCGCCGTCGCCCTCCAGCGCCGCGGCGTGGAACTGCGCGCCCGCCTCGCCCTGCTCCGTTCCCGCAAGACCCTGGTCTGGGGCTTCGGCACGCCCCTCGGGCTCGCCTTCCTGGTCCCGCTCGTCGCGGTGTTCCTGATGCCGGGCGCGGTCGCGGGCGCCACCCTCCTCGCCCGTGACCTGCTGGGCGAGGAGAGCGCGGCCGAGGAGGAGTCCGAGGCCGACGAGGAGTCCGAGGACGAGATGCGGGTCACTTCCTGAACGTGGCCCCGGCCGCCACCGTCACGATCGCCCGCACCTGGGCGATGATGTCCAGCCGGTTCCGCACGAACTCCGGATCGGTCACCGTCCCCGTCGCCGGGTCGGTGTTGCCCGCGCCGAACTGCAGGACGGGCGTGTGCACATGGCCTCCCGGCAGGGCGTCGTGCAGGCCGAGCCGGTCGCGCAGCAGGGTCGCGCGGTAGGCGATCTCGTTGGAGAGGTAGTCCCCGCCGCCCCCGGCCCGGGCCGTCGAGCCCGGCGTCGGCCCGCCCGGCCGTACGACCGCCTCGGTGCCGCCCGCCGGGATCTCGGTCACCTCGGTGTGGTCGTACACGGGAAACCGGCCCGTGTCCGCGGCCGTGACGGCGGCGTACGGCAGGGTCGTCGTCGTCCACTGGGGCTGCGTGGCCGGATCCGTGACGGGGACGGTCCCGGTCCGGGAGGCGTTGTCGTTGTCGGGGAAGCCGCCCCGCCAGGCCCCGTTGGTACGCTCGACGTCGAAACGCCCGATACGGCCCTGGCTCACGGTGGTGAACAGGTCCACCTGGGGAAGGTACGGCCGCAGCGTCCGCTCGACGGTGCCCTCGGCGAAGTCCTCCCAGCGCACGGGGAACAGGGCCGTCTCCACCCGGGCGGGACCCTCGGCCGTCTCGATCACCGTGCCGTCGAGCGCGAGCGCGCTCGCCCCGGAGGGATTCGAGATACGGATGTCCCGGTCGAGGGTGAAGGGATCGAACCCGGTGACCAGGATGCGCCTGAGGTGCGCCGCCTCGGAGTAGCGGATGTCGGTCTGGCCGCGCGAGGTGCGCTCCAGCTCGTCCAGCAGGGCCGAGCGCCGGCGGTCGCTGAGGGCGAACCCCGGCTCCCAGGTGCGCACTTGCCGGGTCATGCCGAGCCGCGCCCAGTACAGGGGCCGGTCGTCGTCCCGGCTGAGGTCCGCCTGTGGCCCGCCGCCACCCTTCCGGGGAAGCGCTTCGCGCCTTCTTGATTCCGTCGGCCCCCGCCCCTGCGCCCGGTCCACGGCCCGCCGCCACAGCGCCGATCCTTCGCGGACGACGATGCGGCGGGCCTGCGCATAGGAGCGGGCGCCCGTCAGCTCGCGGGCGAACTCCGGTGCCACGTCGTCGAATCCGGAGCGCGCGAGGATCTCCTGTGGTACGGCCTGGTCGAGCCGCTGTTCCTCGACGGTGGGGGAGAGGGCCGCCGGGGCGGCGGAGGCCGCGGTCGCGGGGGCCGACAGGCCGGCCACCAGGGCCATGCCGAGCAGGGCGGTCCGTATGCGGAGGTGGGTCAAGGGGGTTCGGGTCCTTCCGTCGCCGGGGCGCGTGGTGCGGCGGTCGGCGGAAGTATCGCTTGGTGGGTGTGGTCTGCGCCATGGTGAGAATCAGCCGCGTCGCCTCCTCGCCGAGCACCTCGAGGAACGCCCGTACGGCCGGTGACGGCGACCGTCCCCGCACGGTCGCCGCGTACACCGCCCGCGCCGACGCCTCCTCGTCGTGCACCGGGAGCAGGACGACGTCCGGGCGCACCGAGGCGGCGGCAAGTCCCGGCACCAGGGTCACGCCGAGTCCCGCGGCCACATGGCCCTGCTTGGCGGTCCACTCGGCGACCACATGGGCCACCCGCGGCCGGAACCCTTCCCGCAAAGGCGCGCAGCCAGACGGTGGACAGGTCGGGGACGGCAGGAGGCCGTTGCTGATGCGGGATGCGCATGGCGGTCATGCTAGACATTCGCTTGTCGCAGGCAGAGGGGCCGCCTAGCGTCGACGGCATGCAGATCACGGTCGGCAACCCCGCTTCCGCACCCCAGCCCCTGAACGCCCACTCCTCCCAGGTGGCCCGCGTCGAACACGCCGACGGCAGCGCCCTGTTGTACCTCTCGGGGCAGATCGCCGAGGGTGCCACCCTCGCCGAGCAGACCCGGGGCGTCTTCGAGACGATCGACGCGCTGCTCAGGGCGCACGGCGCGACCCTCGCGGACGTCATCAACATCCGCACCTGCCTCACCGACATCACCGGGCTCGGCGAATACGGCGCCGTCAGGCGGGAGTTCCTCACCGGCACCCCACCGACGAGCATGACCTTCGAGGTGCCCAGGCTGTTCCGGCCTCAGGCCCTGGTGGAGGTGGAGGTCGTGGCGGCGGTGCCGACGCCTACCCGCCGGGCCGACTGAGACCGTAGGCGGGTGCGGGTGCGGGTGCGGGTGCGTGGGGGCCGATCGCGCAGTTCCCCGCGCCCCTTCGGGGCGCTTCCGGCACCGGGCGCCTCACTCCACCGGTTCGCCCAGCAGGCTCAGGAAGTCGCGGAACGCGCCCGGCATGTCGACCGACTCCGGGTCCAGCAGCCACTGGTACTGCAGTCCGTCCATCACCGCGATCAGCAGCGGGGCGGTGCGCTCGGGGGTGAGCCCGTTCGGCAGCAGGTCGCCGTACTCGGCGCGCAGCGCGTCCGTCATGGTCTCGCGGACCTGGGCGTAGCGCTCGGTGAAGTAGGCGCGGGCCGGGTGCCCCTCCGTCACGCTCTCGCCGAGCAGCGCCGAGAAGGTCTGGATGATGGCCGGGCGCATCGCGTTGTACTCGACCAGTGAGGTCAGCAGGTCGACCCGCCACCGGGTGTCCGGCACCGCGTCCCACCGGTCCCGCTCCTGGAGCACCGCCACCAGCAGGGCGTCCTTCGTCGGGAAGTAGTGCAGAAGCCCCTGCTGGGTCAGCCCGACCCGTTCGGCCACGGCGGCCAGGCTCGCCCCGCGGTAGCCGCGCGCTGCGATCACCTCCAGGGCCGCGCCGACGATCTCCGCGCGCCGCTCCTCGCTCCTGACCCTCGCGTTCATGACGTCACCGTACGGCATCTCGCCGCTGAAATGTAACGGCAGGATAACAAGACCTACCGATCTACAGGTGACGGATGCAGGATGGGAGGGATCCGAGGGACTTCAGCGAGGAGGCACCACCGTGGCGGAGACGGACGAGGCGCGTACGGACGAGGCCCGCGAGGCGGTCGTGGAAGCGGCCCTCGGGCGGCTCGATCTCGACGCCAAGGCGCGGCTGTTGGCCGGTCAGGACATGTGGACCCTGCCCGCCCTGCCGGAGATCGGCCTGAAGTCCCTCGTCATGTCCGACGGGCCGATCGGCGTGCGGGGCGTGCGCTGGACCGCCGACGACCCCTCCGTAGCCCTGCCCTCGCCGACCGCGCTCGCCGCCACCTGGGACCCCGCACTCGCCCGCCGCGCAGGCGCGCTGCTCGCCCAGGAGGCCCGCCGCAAGGGCGTCCACGTCCTGCTCGCCCCCACCGTCAACCTGCACCGCTCGCCGCTCGGCGGCCGCCACTTCGAGTGCTACAGCGAGGACCCGTACCTGACGGGCGTCATCGGCACCGGTTACGTCACCGGCGTCCAGTCCGGCGGTGTCGGCACCACCGTCAAGCACTTCGTCGCCAACGACGCCGAGACCGACCGCTTCACCGTGAACAACCTGGTCCCCGAACGCGCCCTGCGCGAGCTGTACCTGGCCCCCTTCGAGGCGATCGTCGAGAACGCCCGCCCGTGGGGCATCATGACCGCCTACAACAGGGTCAACGGCACCACGATGACCGAGCACCACCACCTGGTCAACGAAGTCCTGCGCGGCGAATGGGGCTTCGACGGCTTCAACGTCTCCGACTGGATGGCCGCCCGGGACACCGTCGGCGCGATCGACGGCGGTCTCGACGTCGCCATGCCCGGCCCCCAGACCGTCTACGGCAAGGCCCTCGCCCGGGCGGTCCGCGACGGCGAGGTCGCCGAGGCCTCGGTCGACGCCGCCGTACGCCGGGTACTGCGCCTTGCCGCCCGCGTCGGCATCCTGGACGGCGCCGCACCGGCCGTCGCCGAGCCGCCCGCGCCGCTCGACGGCGAGGCCCTGGCCCGCGAGATCGCCCGCCGCTCCTTCGTCCTCGTCCGCAACGAACGCGGCGCACTCCCGCTGAAGCCGGGCACGGTGGCCCTGATCGGCGCCGCCGCCCGCGACGCCCGCGTCCTCGGCGGCGGCTCCGCCACCGTCTTCCCGGCCCGGATCGTCTCCCCGCTCGACGGCCTCACCGCCGCCCTCGCCGACGGCACCCTCACCTACGCGGTGGGCGCCGACCCGGCCACCGAACTCGGCATCGCCGACCAGGGCTTCACCCTCCGCGCGGTCTGCCGCGACGCCGCCGGAGAGGTCATCGGCAGCGGCTCCGTGCCGGGCGGGCAGATCCAGTGGATGGGTTCCGACCTCCCCGAGGGCGTCACCCACGACCGGCTCCACACGGTCGAACTGACCGGCACCTTCACCCCGCGCGAGTCCGGCCCGCACACCTTCGGCATCAGGGGCATGGGCGCCTTCACGCTCACCGTCGACGGGACGACCCGCTACGACGACGTCCAGCGCCCCGTGAGCGACGACCCCTTCGAGACCCTCTTCGCAGCCCCCGAGCCCCGCGCCCGGGTGGAACTCGCCGCGGGCGAGCCCGTCGACGTCTCCCTCACCTACGTCGTGCAGTTCCCCGAGAACATCCCCATGAAGGTCATCACCTTCGCCCTCGCCCACTCCGCCCCGCAGCGCGACCCGGACGAGCTGATCGCCGAGGCCGTCGAAGCCGCCCGCGCCGCCGACACGGCCGTCGTCATGGTCGCCACCACCGACCGCGTCGAGTCCGAGGGCTTCGACCGCAGCGACCTCGGTCTCCCCGGCCGCCAGGACGACCTGGTCCGCGCCGTCGCCGCCGCCAACCCGAACACCGTCGTGGTCGTCAACTCCGGCTCCCCGGTCGAACTGCCCTGGCGGGACGAGGTCGCCGCCGTCCTGCTCGGCTGGTTCCCGGGCCAGGAGGGCGGAGCCGCCCTCGCCGACGTCCTCACCGGCGCCCACGAGCCAGGCGGCCGGCTCCCCACCACCTGGGGCCCGCTCACCGACGCCCCGGTCCGCGGGGTCACCCCCGACCGGGGCGAACTGCACTACACCGAGGGCGTCCTCATCGGCTACCGCGCCTGGGAGCGGGCCGGGCGCACCCCGTCGTACCCCTTCGGACACGGCCTCGGCTACACCGACTGGGCCTATGAGTGCCTGGAGGTGGACGGCACCACCGCGCGCATCCGCATCCGCAACACCGGCGACCGGGCCGGCCGCGAGGTCGTCCAGGTCTACGTCGCCCCGGCCGAGCCCGACGCCGAGCGCCCGGCCCGCTGGCTGGCCGGCTTCGCGGGCGCGGAGGCCGGGCCCGGCGAGAGCGTCGAGGTGAGCGTCGAACTGCCCCTGCGCGCCTTCGAGGTCTGGGACGAGACGGCGAAGTCGTGGGCGTGTGTGAAGGGTTCGTACGAGATCGCGGCGGGCCGCTCGATCGGCGACCGCAGGCTCACCGCGCCGATTAACGTCTGATCCGGGACAAGTCCCCCACGAACAGCCCCGGTCCGGGACCTGACCTCCGGACCGGGGCTCATGCCGCCCGGGCTCATGTGGCAGACTCCCGGGCCGCGAACACCGCAGAGAACGGGCACGGGGGAGAGACACCATGTTTCCAGGGCAGCAGCCACAGCAGCCGGGGCCGTACGGCGGGCAGCCGCAGTACCCGCAGCCGGGGCCCTACGGACAGCAGCCCCAGTACCAGCAGCCCCAGTACCAGCAGCCGTACCCCCCTCAGCAGGCTCAGCAGCCCTACCCGCCGCACCAGGCTCAGCAGCCCTACCCGCCGCACCAGGCCCAGCAGCCCTACCCGCCCCACGCGTACAACCCCCGTCAACCGCCGCAGCCGGCCCCGAACCAGCCCCCGGCGCCCGCCCAGCACCTCGGCGAGGGCCGGATGCGGCTGGACCCCAATCTCACCCCGGACCAGCGCGACCTGGTGCTGAAGATCCAGCAGCGGGCCAAGCCCATGGCGTACGGCCTCGTGCTCGGCATCCCGCTCACCTTCGGCGGCGTCCACTACGGCATCACGCACACCCCCGTCGGCTTCGCCGGCGCGGTCGCCGGACTGGCCCTGCTCGCCTTCGGTGTCTTCTCCCTGCTGCGGATGCAGGCCCTCAAGCGGCAGCTGCGGCTGATCACCCCGGATGCCTGGCGCTCCCCGGCCGCGCATCTGCCCGGCGCCCGCAAGGCCGCCACCCAGGCCGCCTACCTCAACGGCCTGCTCGTCCTGCTGTCCCTCACCGCGACCGGCTATCTGCTCTACAAGGGCGCCGGCTGGGGCGCGTACGGCAACTCCTTCGGCTTCGGCGCCCTGATGCTCGCCGCCGCCCTGCCCTTCGGCATGGCCCTGGCCGCCGCGACCACCATCCCGCAGCTGCTCCAGGTGATCCCGGCCGGCGCGAAGGTCGGCCGCAGCCTGTACTCGATCATCTTCGTGCTCGCCACGACCGTGACCGGCGAGGGCATCAAGGGCGGCTCGCTGCCCCCGATCGTCGCGGGCGGCAGCACACTGCTGATCTGCGGGGGCGCGATGGCCCTGCTGGGCAAGGCGGCCAAGCGGATGCGGGGCGAGACCGCCTAGCGCACCGAGAAGCCGTACACCGTCTCCGAGCGGTAGACCTCGCCCGGCCGTAGCACCGTGCCGGGGAAGTCCGGCCGGTTGGGGGAGTCCGGGAAGTGTTCGGTCTCCAGGGCGATGCCGTCGCCGGGGGCGAAGGGGTCGCTCAGGTGGTCGGCGGTGTAGAGCTGGAGGCCCGGCTCGGTCGTGGCCACGGTGAGCACCCGCCCGGACACCGGGTCGTACAGCTCGGCCACCTCCTCGGGCGTCCTGGTCACGCCTTTGTCCAGGACGAAGTTGTGGTCGTATCCGGAGCCGACCGTGCGGGCCGTACGGAAGTCGAAGCGGGAGCCGGCCACCTCCTCCAGGGCACCGGTGGGGATCAGGTCCGCGTCGACCGGGGTGTACCGGGAGGCGGCCAGCCGCAGCTCGTGCCCGTCGGCGTGGCCGGTGCCGCGCAGGTTCCAGTACGTGTGCTGGGTGAGGTTGACCACGGTCGGGGCGTCCGTGACCGCCTCGTAGGCGATCCGCAGCGCGCCCGACGCGTCCAGGGTGTAGGCGGCCGTCACCTCCAGCCGGCCCGGGAAGCCCTCCTCGCCGTCCGGGCTGACCCTGGTCAGGCGTACGCCGTGCTCGACCGGCTCGGCCTCCCACACCCGCTTGTCGAAGCCCCGCTCGCCGCCGTGCAGGGAGTTGGGCCCGCTGTTGCGGGCGAGGATGCAGGTCCGGCCGTCCAGCGGGAAGCGACCGCCCGCGATGCGGTTGGCGTACCGGCCGACCAGAGCGCCGAGATACGGCTCCGGGTGCTCCAGATAGCCGTCGAGCCCGGGGAAGCCCAGCACCACGTCCGCCGTGCGCATGTCCCGGTCCGGAACCTCGAACGACTGCACGATCCCGCCGTACGACAGCACGCGCACCCGCACTCCGGCCCGCTGCAGGGTCCAGCGGTGCACCGGGGTGCCGTCGGAAAGTGTGCCGAAAAGTTCGCTCATGCGGGAAACCCTAGGTCAGGGTTTCTCCGTGGTGATGGTGCGGTAGGCGATCTCGGCGAGCCTGGCCTGGCCGTTCCGGCTCGGATGGAACCAGTCCCAGTGGCTGAGCTGTTCCGTGTCGAAGTCGTAGTCGAAGACGGCGTTGTCGTCGAAGCGGCAGCGGCGGTCCTTGGCGCAGACGTCCTTGAGCACCGTGTTGTAGGCCTCCACCCGCTGCTGCACCTTGTCCCGGCGCAGGACGGCCTTGTGCGTGAGGTCGTCCGCGTCGCGCAGCATCGACGGGCAGATCCCCAGCTTCCACACCTGCTTGCCCAGCTGATTCCCCCGGCCCTCGGACCACAGCCGCTTCAGGTTCGGCACGCTGGCCACGTACACCTGCGTCTTCGGCAGCGCCGAGCGCAGGGTGCTCATCGCCTCCTCGAAATCCGCGCGGAAGCCCGCCACCGAGGTCATCGCCCGCGCCGACGAGCGGCAGGCGTCGTTCGCCCCGGCCATCACCGTGACCAGCTCCGGGCTGCGGGTGGCCGCCTGCGCCATCTGCTCCGGCAGATCGGCCATCCGGGCGCCGGTCACCGCGTAGTTCCAGCTGCGCTCCGCCGCTCCCGTCACCCCGAGCAGCCGCACCGCGAGGCTGTCCACCTTGGCGTCGCTGCCCGTCGCCCACGACACCTCGGGACAGTCGGAGAGCACCGTGCACGCGTCGAAGCCACGCGTGATGGAGTCACCGACCGCGGCGATCGAGTCCGGGCTGCGGTTCCACACCGGCGCGCGCCCGGCCGCGGAACGCGACGCATTCGCCCCGGAGTCCGTACCGTCGGCGTCGCCCCCGCCGAAGGCGTCGCAGCCGGCCGTCGCCAGCAGGGTCGTCACCACCAGGGCAAGGGAGGCTCGCGCACGGTGCCTTCGTTTCCGCATCCCTGCTGATCTCCTCGCTCGACGGTGGACTGTTCCCTCCCATAACAACGCGTGGGAGTTCCCGTCCCGCTTCGATGGAACGGCTCACACCCGTACAAGCGTCCCCCTGGGTGAATGGCGGGGGTTTCCTGGCACCTGGACCGACGGTACGTCACACTCCTTGCGCCGCCGCAGGGTAGCCTCGCCATCAGCGCGGCCGTCGTGCTACTGCCGCCAGTCAGGCCGCAAGGTGTCCCGCTCAGCCCGGAGGTTCCGGTGACGACACGTGGAGTTCTGTACGTCCACTCCGCGCCGCGCGCGCTGTGCCCGCACGTCGAGTGGGCCGTCGCCGGGGTGCTCGGCACGCGCGTCAGCCTGGACTGGATCCGACAGCCCGCGGCTCCCGGCACCTGGCGCTCGGAGTTCTCCTGGCAGGGCGAGGCAGGCACGGCCTCCAAGCTCGCCTCCGCGCTGCGCGGCTGGCACCTGCTCCGCTTCGAGGTCACCGCGGAGCCCTGCCCCACCGCCGAGGGCGAGCGCTACAGCTGCACCCCCGATCTGGGCATCTTCCACGCCGTCACCGGCATCCACGGCGACATCCTCATCCCCGAGGACCGCCTGCGCGCCGCCCTGCTGCGCAGCCAGCGGGGAGAGACCGAGCTGGAGGGCGAGCTGTCCAAGCTGCTCGGCAAGCCGTGGGACGACGAACTGGAGCCGTTCCGCTACGCGGGCGAGGGCGCCCCGGTCCGCTGGCTCCACCAGGTGGTCTGAAGCGCCCTGAGGGGCAGCCGACCTTGAAGGGGCGCGGGGCTGTGTCGATATGCGGCTGCGCCGCGTGGGCACGACCGGCCCGAACGGACCCGCAACCCGGCAACGGAAACGGACCCGCACCCGGCAACAGAACAGAACCCCAACGGCGAATGGCCCCCTCTCCACCACGGGAGAGAGGGCCATTCGGCGTCTCAGGACTCAGATCGTCCGGAACGCCAGGACCACGTTGTGCCCGCCGAACCCGAACGAGTCGTTCAGCACGGCGATACGCCCCTCGGGCAGCTGACGCGCCTCACCGACGACGACATCCGCGTTGACCTCGGGGTCGAGGTTCTGCACGTTGATGGTCGGAGGAGCCGTCCGGTTCACGAGCGCCAGGATCGACGCAACGGTCTCGATACCACCGGCACCGCCCAGCAGATGACCCGTCATCGACTTGGTCGCCGAGATGGCCATGTGGTCGACATCGTCGCCGAACACCTTGCGCAGCGCCTTGATCTCGGCGACGTCACCCTGCGGCGTCGACGTGGCGTGCGCGTTCACGTGCACGACCTCTGCGGGCTTCAGGTCGGTGTTGTCCAGCAGGTTCTGCAGCGCGTGCGCGATGCCGTTGCCGGACGGCTCGGGCTGCGTGATGTGGTGGCTGTCGGCGGAGATGCCCTGGCCGACCGCCTCGACGTAGATCCGGGCGCCGCGGGCCTTCGCGTGCTCCTCGGACTCCAGGACGATGACACCGGCGCCCTCGCCGAGCACGAAGCCGTTGCGGTCGGCGTCGTAGGGACGCGAGGCGCCCTGCGGGTCGTCGTTGCTCTTGGACATCGCCATCATGTTGCCGAACGCGGCGATCGGCAGCGGGTGGATGGCGGCCTCGGTACCACCGGCCACGACCACGTCCGCACGCCCGGTGCGGATCATCTCGATCGCGTACCCGATGGCCTCCGCGCCCGAGGCGCAGGCCGAGACCGGGGTGTGCACACCGGCGCGGGCACCCAGCTCGATACCGACGTTGGCCGCCGGGGAGTTGGGCATCAGCATCGGCACGGTGTGCGGGGAGACGCGGCGTACGCCCTTCTCCTTGAGGATGTCGTACTGGTCCAGGAGCGTGGTCACACCGCCGATGCCGGAGGCGATGACCGCACCCAGACGGTCGGGGTTCACGGACGTGTCCTCACCGGCCTTGGCGGTGAAACCGGCGTCCTTCCAGGCCTCCTGAGCGGCGATCAGCGCGAACTGCGCGGACCGGTCCAGCTTGCGGGCCTGCGGCCGGGGCAGGATCTCGCCCGGCTCGACGGCGATCTGAGCGGCGATGCGGACCGGCAGGTCGGCTGCCCATTCCTGCTCCAGGAGGCTGACGCCGGACGTGCCGACGAGGAGGGCCTCCCAGAACGAAGCTGCGTCGCCACCCAGCGGTGTGGTTGCGCCGATACCGGTGACGACCACGGTGTGATTGGTCGGGCTCACGGGAATTCTTTCTCCAACGGATGCGGGAATCTACGGCGCCACCGCCGGGTGGCGGGGCCTTGCAGCCCTAGGACCTAAGGGGTGGCTCAGGCCTGGTGCTTGAGGATGTAGTCGGTGGCGTCACCGACGGTCTTCAGGTTCTTGACGTCCTCGTCCGGGATCTTCACGTCGAAGCGCTCCTCGGCGGCGACGACAACCTCGACCATGGACAGCGAGTCGACGTCCAGGTCGTCGGTGAAGGACTTGTCCAGCTGGACGTCCTCAACCGGGATGCCGGCGATCTCGTTCACGATTTCGGCGAGACCGGCGACGATCTCTTCCTGAGTGGCGGCCATGTCAGGCGCTCCTTCTTGATTTCCAGACGGTATTACGGCGCCCGCCGCGACAGCGGCAGGGTGGTGCGACGACCGTGCCGGATCACACGACCCGGCACGGAGTGCCTAGGGGAGGGTAACGACCGTGGCGGCGTAGACGAGACCCGCCCCGAATCCGATGACGAGCGCGGTGTCGCCGCTCTTCGCCTCGCCGGTCGCCAGAAGCCGCTCCATCGCGAGCGGAATCGAGGCGGCCGAGGTGTTGCCGGTGGTGCGGATGTCCCGGGCGACCGTGACATGCTCCGGCAGCTTCAGCGTCTTCACCATCGAGTCGATGATCCGCACGTTGGCCTGGTGCGGAATGAAGACGTCCAGGTCGTCCGGGCTGATTCCGGCCGCGTCCAGCGCCTGCTGTGCGACCTTCGCCATCTCGAACACGGCCCAGCGGAACACCGCCTGGCCCTCCTGCGTGATCGCAGGGAACTTGATGTTGCCGTCGCTGTCGACGGGCAGCTCGGACAGGTCACCGATCCGGAACCGGTCCCACGGGACGGTCTGCTTGATGGTCTCGGACTTGTCGCCCTCGGAGCCCCACACGGTCGGGCCGATCGCCGGCTCCTTGGAGGGACCGACCACGACCGCGCCCGCGCCGTCGCCGAACAGGAAGGCCGTCGCCCGGTCCTCCAGGTCGGTCAGGTCGCTCAGCCGCTCCACGCCGATGACCAGCACGTACTCGGCGGAACCTTCCACCACCATGCCCTTGGCGAGGGTCAGGCCGTAGCCGAAGCCCGCGCAGCCGGCCGAAATGTCGAAGGCAGCGGCCTTGCCCGTGCCGAGCTTGTCGGCGATCTCGGTGGCGACGGCCGGGGTCTGGCTGAAGTGCGAGACGGTCGAGACGACCACGGCGCCGATCTGCTCGGCGTCGATGCCCGCGTCGGCGATCGCCTTGCCGGAGGCCTCGATGGCCATCGCGGCGACCGTCTCCTCGGGGCCCGCCCAGTGCCGGGTCTCGATGCCGGAACGCGACCGGATCCACTCGTCGGACGAGTCGATCTTCTCCAGGATCACCTCGTTGGGCACGACTCGGGTCGGCCGGTAGCCGCCGACGCCGAGGATGCGGGCGTACGGGGCGCCCTTGCTGGGCCTGATCTTGGACATGCTCCGGTGCTCCTTCGTCAGGCGCCCGCCGCGTCGGCGGCAGGTGTCGACGCCTCGGCGATGAGCTCGCGGGCAGCGTCGAGATCGTCGGGGGTCTTCAGCGTCACCCGCTTGACGCCGGGCATGGCGCGCTTGGCAAGGCCGGTCAGCGGGCCGCCCGGGCACACCTCGATGAGCGCGGTGGCGCCCAGCTCCTTGAAGGTCTCCATGCACAGGTCCCAGCGCACGGGGCTGGCGACCTGGCCGACCAGCCGCTCGAGCACCTCGGCGCCGGTGGCGACGGTCCTGCCGTCCTTGTTGGAGACGTAGGTGAACTTCGGGTCGGCGGGCGCGACCTCCGCGGCAGCCCTGGACAGGACCTCGACGGCGGGCGCCATGTGCTCGGTGTGGAAGGCGCCGGCGACCTCCAGCCGGACGACCTTGCGGACGCCCTCGGGCATGTCCTCCATCAGCGCGGTGATCTGCTCGCGCGTTCCGGCGGCGACGATCTGGCCCGCGCCGTTGATGTTCGCCGGGGTCAGGCCCAGCTTCTCCAGGTGCGCGACGGAGACCTCCGGGTCACCGCCGAGCAGCGCCGCCATGCCGGTCTCGGTGATCGCGGCGGCCTCGGCCATGGCCAGTCCCCGCTTGCGGACCAGACCCAGCGCGGTGGTGTCGTCCAGGACACCCGCGACCGCGGCGGCGGTGAACTCACCGACGCTGTGACCGGCGACGGCGCCCGGGGCGATCCCGGCGATGTCACCGAGTGCCTCGGTGGACAGGATCCCGGCGGCGACCAGCAGCGGCTGCGCCACCGCGGTGTCCCGGATGGCGTCCGCGTCGGCCTGGGTGCCGTAGTGGATCAGGTCCAGTCCGATGGCGTCCGACCATGCGGCCACGCGGTCGGCGACACCGGGGAGTTCGAGCCAGGGGGTCAGGAAGCCGGGCGTCTGAGCGCCCTGGCCGGGAGCGACGAGTACGAGCACTCTCACACTCTCTCTTGGGGACGGCCACGGCCGCCCGTGAGGACAGGGACGAAGAACACGGGGGCCTTTTGTGGGCACCCCACAAAAACCTAGAGTTGGGGGTCTCCATCGGCCAGACGCCCCAGGATCAGCGCGATTCGCAGTGTGAACGCGGATCGTACATCCGATGGCGACCAGCCGGTGACGTCTGTCACACGTCGGAGCCGGTAGCGCACGGTGTTCGGGTGAACGAAGAGCATGCGGGCCGCGCCCTCGAGGCTGCTCGCCTGCTCCAGGTAGACGCTCAGGGTCTCCAGGAGCGCCGAGCCCGCCTCCTCCAGCGGTCTGTAGATCTCCTCCACCAACTGCTCGCGCGCGCCCGGATCGCCCGCGATGGCCCGCTCCGGCAGCAGATCGTCCGCCAGCACCGGCCGTGGTGCGTCCTGCCAGGCGGAACACGCCTTGAGGCCCGCGGCGGCGGCCTGTGCGGACCGGGTGGCGGCCAGCAGGTCGGGGACGACGGGCCCGGCGACGACCGGTCCGGCCGCGAACGGCCCGATCAGCGACTTGGCGACGGCGAGCGGGTTCGCGCTGCCGCCGGCGATGACGACGAGCCGGTCCCCGAGCACCCCCGTGAGCACCTGGAGCTTGGCGTGCCGGGAGGCCCGCCGGATCGCCTCGACGGTCAGCTCGCTGTCCCCGTCGGGCGCGGTCCCGAGCACGACGCACACATGCTCCGGCGAGTTCCACCCGAGCGCGGCGGCCCGGCTCACGGCGCCCTCGTCGGCCTCGCCGCTGAGCACGGCGTTGACGACCAGCGACTCCAGCCGCGCGTCCCAGGCACCGCGTGCCTCGGCGGCCTGGGCGTACACCTGGGCGGTGGCGAAGGCGATCTCCCGCGCGTACACGAGCAGGGCTTCCCGCAGCACGCTCTCGTCCCCGGGGGCCGCGACCTCGTCGATCGCGCTCTCCATCACCTCGATGGTGGTCCGCACCATCTCCACGGTCTGCCGCAGCGTGATGGCCCGGGTCAGTTCGCGCGGCGCCGTCCCGAAGACATCCGTGGAGATCGCCTGGGGTGCGTCCGGGTGCCGGAACCACTCGGTGAAGGCGGCGATGCCCGCCTGGGCCACGAGCCCGATCCAGGAACGGTTCTCCGGGGGCATGGCCCGGTACCACGACAGGGTCTCGTCCATGCGCGCGATGGCCTGCGCGGCGAGACTCCCGGAGGACTTCTCCAGCCGCTTCAGGGTCGCGGAGTGCGGGTGGACGTGCTGCGCTGCGGGGTCGCTGTGGTGGGATTCGGGTTCGGGCACGGGACAAGACTGCCTTATCCGGACGGGACCGTGCGTCGCCGGGTCAGGGGTGAGGTCTACGGTGGTGCCCGTGATGGACGTACGGCGCGCCGGCGAGCGCTACCGCGGAGGGGATCCGGAGGCCGGGATCGACTCCCGCCACGCCTTCTCCTTCGGCCCGCACTACGACCCCGGGAACCTGCGGTTCGGCGCGGTCATCGCCTGCAACGAGGAGCGGCTGGCGCCCGGGGCCGGTTTCGACGAGCATCCGCACAGCCACACCGAGATCGTCACCTGGGTCGTCGAGGGCGAGCTGACCCACCGCGACTCCACGGGGCACGAGACCCGGGTCCGGCCCGGAGACGTCCAGCACCTGAGCGCGGCGGCGGGCGTCCGGCACGTGGAGCGCAACGACGCGTCGGTGCCGCTGACCTTCGTCCAGATGTGGCTGGCGCCTCTGGAGCCGGGCGGCGATCCCTCGTACGAGATCGTTCACGGCATCGCCGACTCCACTCCGTACGCCGTCGCCGGCGCGGGCGCGATGCTGCATGTCCGCCGCCTGGGGCCGGGGGAGCGGACGGCCGTTCCTGACGCGGCGTACGTGTACGCGCACGTGGTCCACGGGGAGATCCGCCTGGCGGGGGAGACGCTGGGTCCCGGTGACTCGGTGCGGATCACGGGGGCGGAGGGCTTGGAGGCGGTGGGGGCCACGGCCTCGGAGCTGCTGCTGTGGGAGATGAACCGGTAGCCGCGTGCCCGTTCTTCGGCTGCGGCCGGGTGGGGGTTTGTTGCGCAGTTCCCCACGCCCCTTCGGGCCGGGGGCCGTTGCCCGGCTGCGGCCCGGTGGGGGGTTTGTCGCGCAGTTCCCCACGCCCCTTCGGGGTGCGGTCGGGCTCAGCCTCGGAGTTCCGAGAGGACCGCGTCGGTGAACGGCGGCCATGCCTCGCTCGCCCACGGTCCGAACGCCCGGTCCGCCAGGGCGACGCCCGCGACCCCCGCGTCGGGGTCGATCCACAGAAACGTACCGGACTGGCCGAAGTGCCCGAAGGTGCGCGGCGAAGACGAAGACCCCGTCCAGTGCGGCGCCTTGGAGTCCCGGATCTCGAAGCCCAGCCCCCAGTCGTTCGGGTTCTGATGACCGTAGCCCGGCAGCACCCCCTTCGTCCCCGGGTACTGGACCGTCATCGCCTCGGCCACCGTCCGCGGGTCCAGCAGCCGTGGCGCCTGCACCTCCGCCGCGAAACGCAGCAGGTCCTCCACCGTCGACACCCCGTCCTTCGCCGGCGAGCCCTCCAGCGACGTCGCCGTCATCCCCAGCGGCTCCAGCACCGCCTGCCGCAGGTACTCGGCGAACGGAATGTCCGTCGCCTTGGCGATGTGATCCCCGAGCTGCTCGAACCCCGCGTTGGAGTACAGCCGCCGCTGCCCGGGCGGGGCCGTCACCCGGTGCTCGTCGAAGGCGAGCCCGGAGGTGTGCGCGAGCAGATGACGCACGGTCGCGCCGGGCGGCCCGGCCGGCTCGTCCAGCTCGACGGCGCCCTCCTCGTAGGCGACCAGCGCCGCGTACGCCGCCAGCGGCTTGGTCACCGAGGCCAGCGGAAAGCGGTGCCCGACGGGCCCCTGCGTCCCGAGGACGGTCCCGTCGGCCCGTACGACACCCGCCGCGGCGGTCGGGACGGGCCAGTTCTCGATCTGCGCGAGGCTCTTCAGTGACATGCCCCGAGCCTAGGCGCTCGGAGCGTCAGCTCCATCAAAGGGTCGGGCTTGGGCACGAAGCCGAGGTCGGCGTAGAGCGGTGCGGCCTCGGCGGACGCGGTGAGGTGGACGCGGCCGGCGCCGCGCTCGCGGAACCAGTCCAGCAGTGTGTCCATGCACGCGCGGGCGTACCCCCGGCGGCGCATGTCCGGGTCGGTGGCGACACTGAAGACGAACCCGACCGCCCCGAGCGGATCACCCGCCTTCCCGATCCGGTAGTCGACCGTCCCGGCCACCAGCGCGGCCAGCGTTCCCGGCCGCTGCGGGTGTTCCACGACGAAGGCCGCGAAGTCCCCGTCCGGTTCGTCCAGCCGGGCGCGCAGCCCCGGCAGGGACTGCGGGTGCCAGTCGGTGGAGCGGTCCGCGCCGGGCATCGAATCGATCATCACCTGGCGCAGGCGCAGCACTTCCGGCGCGTCCTCGGCCACGGCACGGCGTACGAGAGTCATGTCGCGCACGCTAGCGACCCCGCCCCCGGTCCGTCGCACGGATTTCTTACCGGTTCCGCTTGCTTGGAGCGCACTCGAAGGCCATAGCGTGGGGGCATGACGGTGATGCAGACCATGCCAGCGGACACCGAGCAGGCCACCCGCGTCGACATCTGCTCCGCCCCACCCCGGCACCATCCCCGCCCCGACGGCCAGGACAGCTACACGATCAGCGAGGTCGTCGCCTTCACCGGCCTGACCGCGCACACGCTGCGCTGGTACGAGCGCATCGGCCTGATGCCGCACGTCGACCGCTCCCACACCGGCCAGCGCCGCTACAGCAACCGCGATCTGGACTGGCTGGATCTCGTGACCAAGCTGCGCCTGACCGGCATGCCGGTGGCGGACATGGTCAGGTACGCGGAGCTGGTACGGGAGGGCGAGCAGACGTACGGGGAGCGGCGGCAGCTGCTGGAGTCGACCCGCCGCGACGTCGTGACCAGGATCGCGGAACTGCACGACACGCTCGCCGTCCTGGACCGGAAGATCAGCTTCTACGCAGCGGAGCGGTAACCAGCCAGGGGAGCGGGCGGCCGGCCCCGCACGACCCGCACCCGAGGAAATCACCCCACCCGGCAGGCGCTACAACTCGGCCAGCAACTCGGCCTTCTTCGACGAGAACTCCTCATCGGTCACCAGCCCGGCCTGATGGAGTTCCCCGAGATGCCGGATCCGCTCCGCGATGTCGGCAGGATCCCGTCGCGACGGGGCCGGTACCACCGGTACCGGCCCTCGCGTGCGTACGGCCGCCAGCACGGCTGCCGCGAACGGCAGCGACTCGTGCACCGGCCCGTACCCCAGCCCGAAGACCACGGCCGCCAGATCCTGGTCGGGCTGCACGGACTCCGCCGGACCGGCGGAGCGCGGCAGCAGCCGCAGATGTCCTTCGAAGACCTCCGGCGACCGCCACTCCACCCCGCCGAGGTCGGCGACCGCGAAGCTCTGGTCCCCGGCCTTCCATTTCGTCGAGGACGCGCCCGTCCAGGACCACCGGAACTGCACCGACGTCCCGTCGAAGGACGCCTTCCCGTCGTACGCCTTGAACTGGAGAGGCGTCTCGGGCGCGGTCACCAGGTACCGGTCGGCGGGCCCGGCCCCGGCATCGGTGAGCAGCCCCTTCAGCTCGTCGGCGTAGTACTCGGCGAGCGTCGACCGCTCGGCCGGCAGTACCAGCCGGTACGGGTCGGAGCCCTCGCGCAGTTGCCCGGCCGCCGCCTCCATCAGTGGATCCGCGCCCAGGCGCGGGCGCAGCCGCAGGGCGACCGTGCCGCGCTTGCCCGTGGTGAGCGTCACCGCGTCGACCGCGGACAGCGGGATCCGCCGCTCGCCCAGCGCCTGGAACAGCTTCGGTGTCCTGATCCCCCGTTCGTAGCGGATGAGCACGGAGTCGGACTCGAACTCCCAGACGGCATGAAATCCCGCCAGTACGTCACCCATGCGGCTCATCGTATGCGGCACGTGCTCCTCCGTCGCCACCCGCGCAGACCGCACTTCCTGCTGTTTCTACGCGCGTCCGGCCGTCGTCGTGCCGGGCAGACCGGCCCGGCAGGCATCGTTCTCATGCACACAGGTCACGTCGTCGTACGCGCCCACCCCGACGTCGGCGAGGTTGCGCAGGCTGTCCGTGCCTGGCTGGAAATAGCCCGCGTGGCCCTGCGCGTCCTGTGCCGACAGCACCCGCGCACCGAACGCCGAGGACACCGGGTCCGCCCCGTGCCCGAGCCCGCCGACCTCCAGGTACGGCACGTCCTGCACCCAGTCGGTGGCGTCCCGCATCGCCCATACCCGGGCAGAGGTGCCCAGGTGGGAGGCGCTGGCGACCCGCATGCCGGGGCTCGCGGCCACTGCTATGTCGGCCACCCGGCGGGGCATGCCGTGCGCGGCGACCCCGCAGACCACCGAGCCGTAGCTGTGGCAGAACATCGACACCGGCGCCCGGCCGGGCAGGGCGTCGAGCAGCGCGTTCAGGCGTACGGCGCCCTCCTCGGCGCGCAGCCCCGTGGCCGCGTCCACGCCGAGCCCGTCGGGGGCGGTGTAGTCGGCCCAGGCGATCACGGCCGTACGCGTCGAGGGGCTCTGCGTCCGCTCGGCCCCGTACAGGGCCTCGGCCATGCCGACCGTGGCGCTGTACTTGCGGTACGTCTTCTGGAAGGTGAGCAGATCGGTGTCGACGCCGGGGACGACGACGGAGATCCGCTCGGCCGCGTCGAGGTTCCCGAACACCTCGGCGATCCGGCCCGAGCCCTCGGGGTCGAAGGCGAGGATCTGCCGGTCGGGCTGCATCAGCGCCTCGTAGCGGTGCATGCGGCGGCCCGCGTCCTGATGGCCGGCCGCGCTGAGCCGGCTGTCGTGCATGCGCTTCTTCTCGACCTTGCGCGCCTGGTCCAGCGCGACGCGGTTGGCCCGGTAGCGCAGGGAGACGGGGGCGCCGTTCATGTTGCCGACCGCGAGGGGGTAGCGGTGGGCGAGACGGTCGCGCTCGTGCGGGGTGAGCGCGGCGAAGAAGCGGGTGAGCCGCGCCGGGGAGGAGTCGGGGGCCGGCAGGTGGAGGCCGTGGATGCTGCCGTGCTCCCACTTGGCGAGCGAGGCCTGCAGGGCGGTCGACTCGCGGTGGGTGCGCAGGGCGGTCCAGCCGGTGGTCGCCAGCATCACGAACACCACGCCCAGCGCGAGCAGCGCGCGCCAGACGTTGAGTTGCGGAGAGGTGTCGAAGGAAGTCACTGGGAGGACACACTAGGAGAACGAGAGGGTCTCGCGGTAACTCAGTGACAGGTATCACGTTTCGCGAAAGATCCGAACGATCTGCGAAGGATCTGCGAACGATCTCAGTCGGAACGCCAGTTCCCCGTCAGCGCCGAGCCCACCTGATCGAGGTGTGACGCGGTGAGCGCGCGGATCGCCTCCAGGCTGAAGTCGTCGCCCGTGCTCCACTGCCGTTCGCTGACCCTGATCACCCCGCCGAGGACGGCCACGGCCAGCCGTGGGCGCGGATCGGTGTCCACGTCGACGCCCTCGCGCTCGGCGAGCAGCCGCGCGATGGTCTCCTCCGTGGACGCGGAGCGCCGCAGATGGGCGGCGAGCAGCGCGGGCGTCGACTCGATCGTCCGGTACATGCGCACGTACAGCTCGACCGGTACGACCGCCTCGATGGCTTCGCTCAGTCCGTCCCAGCCCTCCAGCACCGCCTGCCGCAGGGCCTCCATCGGCGCCTCGTGCGACGGCCGCTCCCGCACCGCCGCGACGAAGCGCTCCTCCGCCAGCTCCTGGGCGGCGAGGGCGACGTCCTCCTTGCCGGCGAAGTAGCGGAAGAAGGTCCGCTCCGAGACGTCGACGGCATCGGCGATCTCGGCGACGGTCGTGCGCTCGTAGCCCCGGGAGGTGAACAGTTCGAGGGCGGAGCGCAGGAGGGCGTCCCGGGTGCGCTGTTTCTTGCGCTCACGCAGAGTTTCCATAATGTGTCAGTTACCGACTTGTGATTTTGTTTGTCAAATGTCAGTCGCTGTCACTAGCCTCGAACGCATGACCAGTCAGACCACCATCGACACCACGGGACCGGAGGACAGGGCGCCTGCGGCAGCGGCGGAGTCGATCCCGGCCCCGGGGCTGCGCGGCCATCCGTGGCTCACCCTCATCACCGTCGCCGTAGGGGTCATGATGGTGGCCCTCGACGGCACCATCGTGGCGATCGCCAACCCCGCGATCGCGAAGGACCTGCACGCGAGCTTCTCGGACGTGCAGTGGATCACCAACGCCTACTTCCTCGCCCTCGCGGTCTCCCTGATCACCGCGGGCAAGCTCGGTGACCGCTTCGGCCACCGGCAGACCTTCCTCATCGGCGTGACCGGCTTCGCCACCGCGTCGGGCGCCATCGGCCTGTCCCACAGCATCGCCGCGGTCGTCACCTTCCGCGTCTTCCAGGGCCTGTTCGGCGCCCTGCTGATGCCGGCCGCGCTCGGCCTGCTGCGGGCGACCTTCCCGGCCGAGAAGCTCAACATGGCGATCGGCATCTGGGGCATGGTGATCGGCGCGTCCACCGCGGGCGGCCCGATCCTCGGCGGTGTCCTCGTCGAGCACGTCAACTGGCAGTCGGTGTTCTTCATCAATGTGCCGGTCGGTCTGATCGCGCTGCTCCTCGGCCTGATGATCCTGCTGGACCACCGCGCCCGGAACGCGCCGCGCTCCTTCGACATCCTCGGCATCGCGCTGCTGTCCGGCGCGATGTTCTGCCTCGTGTGGGCGCTCATCAAGGCCCCGGCCTGGGGCTGGGGCGACGGCAGGACATGGGCGTTCCTCGCCGTCTCGGTGCTGCTCTTCGGGGTGTTCGCCCTCTGGGAGACGAGGATCGCCGAACCCCTGATCCCGCTCGGGCTGTTCCGCTCCGTGCCGCTGTCCGCGGGCGTGGTCCTCATGGTCCTCATGGCCATCGCCTTCATGGGCGGCCTGTTCTTCGTGACGTTCTACCTCCAGAACGTGCACGGCATGAGCCCCATCGACGCCGGTCTGCACCTGCTGCCCCTCACGGGCATGATGATCGTCGGCTCCCCGCTCGCGGGCGCCGCCATCACCAAGCTCGGCCCGCGCATCCCGCTGGCCGGCGGTATGGCTGCTACCGCGGTCGCCATGTACGGCATGTCGACGCTGGAGGCCGACACCGGCAGCGGCGTGATGTCCGTCTGGTTCGCCCTGCTCGGACTCGGCCTCGCGCCGGTCATGGTGGGTGCCACCGAGGTCATCGTCGGCAACGCCCCCATGGAGCTGTCGGGTGTGGCGGGCGGCCTCCAGCAGGCGGCCATGCAGATCGGCGGCAGCCTCGGTACGGCGGTGCTGGGCGCTGTGATGGCCTCCAAGGTCGACAGCGACCTGCCGGGCAACTGGACCGGAGCCGGGCTGCCGCAGCTGACCCCGGGGCAGATGGACAAGGCGTCCGAGGCGGTTCAGGTCGGCGTGGCCCCGGTCGCCAAGGGCACCCCGGAGCCGATCGTCGCGAAGATCACCGCTGTCGCCCACGACACCTTCATCTCCGGCATGAGCCTCGCCTCCCTGGTCGCGGCGGGCGTGGCGGCGGTGGCCGTCCTCGTCGCGCTGCTCACCAAGCGGGGGCAGAACGCGGAGGCGGGCGTGGGAGCGGGCCACATCTGAGGTCTCTACTCGGCTGATTCCTGGCGGATTTCGCCCATCAGGGTGACTCCGCTAAAGATTCCTCGCCCTCGGTGCGCGCCGCAGGTCACAGTGGGTCAAGTCCTCCGCAGGGGCGGAAGGAGGACCGCCGGACCGCGGCGCGCGCTGCTGGAGGGGGGCAGCGTGGCCGCGTCCGCGGGGGCGCCGACACCAGTCTCCCGGCCGCCCTTCTCCTGCGGGGGCGGGTGGCTTGTCGCGCAGTTCCCCGCGCCCCCGGGGGAGTTGCGGTCGCCGCACCTGCACAGCGCACGTACGGAGCTGCGGGCAGTCGTGCCGCTTGGGGCGGCACGGGTGGGCGACGGGGGTCCCCCGCTCGAGCGAAGCCGAGAGCGGGGGAGGCACCCTGTGAGCGTGGGCAAGCGATCCGGCCCCGCCCCGGCCCCCGTACCGGGCGCCCCGTCAGCTGCGTTGGCTCTCCCGCTCCTCGGCCAACCGGGCCACCTCCGCCCGCAGCAACCGAACCTCCTCGGTCAGAGAAGCGATCGCCTCCGTCTGCCGCCGCTCCTCCACGTCGTCCTTCTCGAACCGGGAGATGAACCAGGCCGCGATGTTCGCCGTCACCACACCCAGCAGCGCGATCCCGGACAGCATCAGCCCCACCGCGATCATCCGCCCCAGCCCGGTCGTCGGCGCATGATCCCCGTACCCCACGGTCGTCATCGTCGTGAACGACCACCACACCGCATCACCCAGCGTCCGGATGTTCCCGTTCGGTGACTCCCGCTCCACCGACAGCACCGCGAGCGACCCGAACATCAACAGGCCGATCACCGAGCCCACGACATACGTCGTCAGCCGGATCTGCGGAGCCATCCGGGCCCGCCGCCCCACCAGCAGCAGCGTCGACACCAGCCGCAGCAGCCGCAGCGGCTGGAGCATCGGCAGCACCACCGCGCACAGATCGGGCCAGTGCGTCCGCACGAACTCCTTGCGCCGGGGCGCGAGCGTCAGCCGTACGAGGTAGTCCGCCGCGAACGCCCCCCACACCACCCATTCCACGACCGTGCACGCGGACGTCAGGGAGTACCCGGCCGAACCGTCCACGATCGGCACCGCATAGGCGACGGCGAAGGCCACCGCGAGCGCCAACAGAGGCCGTTGGCTGAGTCGTTCCCAACGTTCCTGCGCCGGCCGTTCCCGCATGCCCTTCATGGCGGAATCGTAAATAAGCGGAAAGGGCGGCGCAGGCATGAGCCCCGCCGCCCTTACGCCGACTGCCCGGTAGCGCCTATGCGTCGCCGCCGGCCGCCCCCGGATCCGCCGCCGAGACGTCCAGCAGCTGATACCGGTCGATGGCCTGCTTCAGCACGGACCGGTCGACCTTGCCGTCCCTGGCCAGCTCGGTCAGCACCGCCACCGCGATCGACTGGGCGTCGATGTGGAAGAAGCGCCGGGCCGCACCGCGGGTGTCGGCGAAGCCGAAGCCGTCCGCACCGAGCGACTGGTACGTGCCCGGTACCCACCGCGCGATCTGGTCCGGAACCGATCGCATCCAGTCGGACACGGCCACGAACGGGCCCTCGGAGCCGCCCAGCTTCTGCGTCACGTACGGCACCCGCTGCTCCTCCTCCGGGTGCAGCAGGTTGTGCTCCTCCACGGACACGGCCTCGCGCCGCAGCTCGTTCCAGGAGGTGGCCGACCACACGTCGGCCTTCACGTTCCACTCCTCGGCGAGCAGCCGCTGCGCTTCGAGCGCCCACGGCACCGCGACACCGGACGCCATGATCTGCGCCGGGATCGCGCCGCCCGTGCCCGCGCTGATGCGGTGGATGCCCTTGAGGATGCCCTCGACGTCCACTCCGGCCGGCTCGGCCGGGTGCTGGATGGGCTCGTTGTAGACGGTCAGGTAGTAGAAGACGTCCTCGCCGTGCGGGTGCTCGGCGTCGCCGCCGTACATCCGGCGCAGGCCGTCCTGGACGATGTGCGCGATCTCGTAGGCGTACGCCGGGTCGTAGGCCACGCACGCCGGGTTGGTCGAGGCGAGCAGCTGGGAGTGGCCGTCCGCGTGCTGCAGCCCCTCACCGGTCAGGGTCGTACGGCCCGCTGTCGCGCCCAGCACGAAGCCGCGCGACAGCTGGTCGGCCATCTGCCAGAACTGGTCGCCGGTGCGCTGGAAACCGAACATCGAGTAGAAGACGTAGACCGGGATCAGCGGCTCGCCGTGCGTGGCGTAGGCCGAACCGGCCGCGATCAGCGAGGCCGTGCAGCCCGCCTCCGAGATGCCGTCGTGCAGCATCTGGCCCGTCGGCGACTCCTTGTACGCGAGCAGCAGATCGCGGTCGACCGCTTCGTACTGCTGGCCCAGCGGGTTGTAGATCTTCGCGCTCGGGAAGAAGGAGTCCATGCCGAACGTGCGGTACTCGTCCGGCGCGATCAGCACGAAACGCCTGCCGATCTCCTTGTCCCGCATGAGGTCCTTGAGGAGACGCACGAAGGCCATCGTCGTGGCGATGGACTGCTGGCCCGTGCCCTTCTTCACGGTCGCGTAGGTCTTGTCGTCCGGCAGGGCGAGCGGCTTGGAGCGCACGACGCGGGTCGGGACGTACCCGCCGCACGCCTTGCGCATGTCGTGCATGTACTGGATCTCCTCCGTGTTGCGGCCCGGGTGGTAGTACGGCGGCACGCCGGACTCCAGGTCCTTGTCGGAGATCGGCAGGTGCAGGCGGTCCCGGAAGCGCTTGAGGTCGTCGACCGTCAGCTTCTTCATCTGGTGCGTGGCGTTGCGGCCCTCGAAGTTCGGGCCCAGGGTCCAGCCCTTGATGGTCTTGGCCAGGATGACCGTCGGCTGGCCCTTGTGCTCCTTGGCCGCCTTGAACGCAGCGAAGATCTTGCGGTGGTCGTGGCCGCCGCGGCCCAGGTGCAGGATCTGGTCGTCGGTCATGTTCTCGACCATCGCGCGCAGCCGGAGGTCGTCGCCGAAGAAGTGCTCGCGGATGTAGGCGCCGGACTCGGTGGCGTAGGTCTGGAACTGCCCGTCCGGGGTCGTGTTCATCTTGTTGACCAGGACACCGTCGCGGTCCTGGGCGAGCAGCGGGTCCCAGGTGCGGTCCCAGATCAGCTTGATCACGTTCCAGCCGGCGCCCCGGAAGACCGACTCCAGCTCCTGGATGATCTTGCCGTTGCCGCGCACCGGGCCGTCGAGCCGCTGCAGGTTGCAGTTGACGACGAAGGTCAGGTTGTCCAGACCCTCGCGCGCGGCGATGCTCAGCTGGCCGAGCGACTCCGGCTCGTCCATCTCGCCGTCGCCGAGGAACGCCCACACGTGCGACCTGGAGGTGTCGGCGATGTCGCGCGCCTGCATGTAACGGTTCATCCGCGCCTGGTAGATCGCGCCGAGCGGGCCGAGGCCCATGGAGACCGTCGGGAACTCCCAGAAGTCCGGCATCGAGCGCGGGTGCGGGTAGCTGGACAGTCCGTTCGGGTACTTCGACTTCTCCTGCCGGAAGCCGTCGAGCTGCTGCTCGGTGAGGCGGTCGAGCAGGTACGCGCGCGCGTAGATGCCGGGGGAGGCGTGGCCCTGGAAGAAGACCTGGTCGCCACCGTCGCCCTCGTCCTTGCCGCGGAAGAAGTGGTTGAAGCCCACGTCGTACAGGGAGGCGGAGGAGGCGAAGGTGGCGATGTGGCCGCCGACCCCGATGCCGGGGCGCTGGGCGCGCGAGACCATCACGGCCGCGTTCCAGCGGGTCGCGTTGAGGATCCTGCGCTCGATCTCCTCGTTGCCGGGGAAGAACGGCTCGCTCTTGGTGGGGATCGTGTTGACGTAGTCCGTGCTGCGCATCTCGGGCACGGCCACGCGCTTCTCGCGGGCCCGCTCGATCAGGCGCAGCATGAGGTAGCGTGCTCGCTCCCGGCCGCGCTCGTCCACGGCGGCGTCGAGGGAGTCGAGCCACTCCTGGGTTTCCTCGGGGTCGAAGTCAGGAACCTGACTCGGAAGGCCGCCAATGATGATCGGGTTGCGATCGGATCCGGAAGCCACGCTGTTCCTTACCTGTCGGAGGGGCGCTTTTCTTGGCTTTTCGCTCGTGCCTACACCGCTCCCCATCGTGTACCGCGGGAAGGCGTACGTCATCTCTACCGTGGGGTAACCGGACCCGGGTCCGGTCAAATAGCAACGATACGCCCGGGGTGTGACAGGCTTGGCAAAGTTGTTCGATGGCCGTATCGCCGGATGATTCCGAATCGCACAAAGCGGGCACATCGGTGTGATGTGGGTCACGATGGATCGGGGTACGGTGCCAAGGGTTGCGACGACACGGCCGGGATCGTCACCGTTTCGGCGGTCTGGACGGCCGGGTACTTGCGCGATCCGTCCCGCCCGTGTGGACTACGGCCAATGCTTCGCGCACGCGCGTGGCTGAGATATTCACCAAGACATGATCAGGAGGCAACCCGTGAGCGCGACCGCGGACCACGCGGAGGAGCGGACGAACCCTGCCGCCAGGCTGGGGTTCCAGCCCGGGCAGGTGGTCCAGGAGATCGGCTACGACGACGACGTCGATCAGGAGCTCCGCAAGGCCATCGAGGAAGCCATCGAGAGCGACCTCATGGACGAGGACTACGACGACGTGGCCGACGCCGTCGTGCTGTGGTTCCGTGACGAGGACGGCGACCTGACCGATGTACTCGTCGATGCCACCACGTACATCGAAGAGGGCGGTGCCATCCTGCTGCTCACGCCGAAGACCGGCCGTGCGGGGTACGTGGAACCGAGTGACATCTCGGAGGCCGCGACGACCGCAGGCCTGACGGCGTCCAAGAGCGTCAGCGTCGGCAAGGACTGGAGCGGCTCGCGTCTGGCGACGCCGAAGGCCGCGAAGTCCGGCAAGAAGTAACAAGCGGCAAACCGCCTCGTCTTCGGGGCGGCGGACGGGCCGGGAGTCCCCGGCCCGTCCGGAGGCCTGCGGTCGCACCGCGGTGATCGCTGCGTAGGGTGGTTCCGAGCGCTTGCTGTGCTCTCACCCGAACAGCCCACCGAAGGGATGCACGACGATGGCGATCCAGGTCGGCGACAAGGCGCCCGACTTCGAGCTCAAGGACAACCACGGCCGCACCGTGAAGCTCTCCGACTTCCGCGGCGACAAGAACGTGGTCGTGCTCTTCTACCCCTTTGCCTTCACCGGCGTGTGCACCGGCGAGCTGTGCGAGCTGCGCGACAACCTGCCGAAGTTCTCGGACCGCGACACCCAGCTGCTCGCCGTCTCCAACGACTCCATCCACACCCTGCGCGTCTTCGCCGAGCAGGAGGGCCTGGAGTACCCGCTGCTGAGCGACTTCTGGCCGCACGGCAACGTCTCGCGCGCGTACGGCGTCTTCGAC
The DNA here is from genome assembly GCF_040642095.1 of Streptomyces sp. NPDC020362. Lineage (NCBI taxonomy): Bacteria > Bacillati > Actinomycetota > Actinomycetes > Kitasatosporales > Streptomycetaceae > Streptomyces > Streptomyces sp. NPDC020362. The sequence goes on along the minus strand of NZ_JBFAET010000036.1, from coordinate 22,331 downwards.
GAGGACAAGGGCTGCGCCGTCCGGGGCACCTTCATCATCGACAAGGAGGGCGTCGTGCGGTGGACCGTGATCAACGGCCTGCCGGACGCCCGTGACCTGACCGACTACGTGAAGGCGCTCGACACCCTGTGATCGGGCTCCCTGGGCCGACACCTGTGATTCGACGGGTCCAGGGTCTGCGGGGCGCGGGAACCCGTCACTAGGATCGGCACGTTGATCCCATATCCGAAGCACGACGGGGCTCCCCGCCCCTGGACACCACATGGAGGACCCGTGGGAGTCAGCCTCAGCAAGGGCGGCAACGTATCGCTGACGAAGGAGGCCCCGGGCCTGACCGCCGTCATCGTCGGCCTGGGGTGGGACGTGCGGACCACGACCGGTACCGACTTCGACCTCGACGCCAGCGCACTGCTGCTGAACAACTCCGGCAAGGTCGCGAGCGACCAGCACTTCGTCTTCTTCAACAACCTCAAGAGCCCCGACGGCTCCGTCGAGCACACCGGTGACAACATCACCGGTGAGGGCGAGGGCGACGACGAGCAGATCAAGGTCAATCTGGCCGGCGTCCCGGCCGACGTCGACAAGATCGTGTTCCCGGTGTCGATCTACGACGCCGAGAACCGCCAGCAGTCCTTCGGTCAGGTCCGCAACGCGTTCATCCGCGTCGTCAACCAGGCCAACGAGCAGGAGATCGCCCGCTACGACCTGAGCGAGGACGCCTCCACCGAGACCGCGATGGTCTTCGGCGAGCTGTACCGGAACGGCCCGGAGTGGAAGTTCCGCGCCATCGGACAGGGCTACGCCTCGGGCCTGCGCGGTATTGCCCAGGACTTCGGCGTCAATGTCTGACGCCTGACAGTTCCACCGACGTCCGGCGCCGCACCGTTTACGGGCGCCGCCGGACGTGCAGGACAACCAGGGAAGCACCACTAGGGGAGGACCAGCATCATGGGCGTCACGCTCGCCAAGGGAGGCAACGTCTCCCTCTCCAAGGCCGCACCGAATCTCACCAACGTCATGATCGGGCTCGGCTGGGACGCGCGCTCGACCACCGGCGCCCCCTTCGACCTGGACGCCAGCGCCCTGCTGTGCGGAGCCGGGAACAGGGTGCTGGGGGACGAGTGGTTCGTGTTCTACAACCAGCTCAAGAGTCCGGACGGCTCGGTGGAGCACACCGGTGACAACCTCACCGGTGAGGGCGAGGGCGACGACGAGTCGATCCTGGTGGACCTGCTGAAGGTCCCGGCCACCTGCGAGAAGATCATCTTCCCCGTCTCCATCCACATGGCCGACGAGCGCGGCCAGACCTTCGGCCAGGTCTCCAACGCCTTCATCCGCGTGGCCAACCAGGCCGACGGCCAGGAGCTCGCCCGCTACGACCTCAGCGAGGACGCCAGCACCGAAACGGCCATGATCTTCGGGGAGCTCTACCGCTACCAGGGCGAGTGGAAGTTCCGCGCGGTGGGCCAGGGGTACGCGTCCGGGCTGCGGGGCATCGCCCTGGACTTCGGCGTCAACGTTTCGTGAAGCCCGACGCGGGGCCCCGGCCCCGCACTCTGCTCGCTCGTGCACAGCGCCGCACTCAGGAGGCCGAGGGGCGCTGACCTGCGCGACCTGTGGCTTTTCCGTGCAGGTCGCCCTGGCCGCCGTCCACGGCTGGGTGCCCCTCTACACTCGTGGTCAACGTTTAGCAAAGCTGAGTACGGCGCGGGGGAGACCCGTACCAACACGATGGGGTAGCCAGTGCTTCTCAAAACCTTCGGCTGGTCGTTCGCGGTCACCGCGGTCGGTCTGGTCGCTGCGGTCTTCTACGGGGGGTGGGAGGCCTTCGGCATCGTGGCGATCCTCTCCGTCCTCGAGATCTCGCTGTCGTTCGACAACGCGGTGGTCAACGCCGGAATCCTGAAGAAGATGAATGCCTTCTGGCAGAAGATCTTCCTGACGGTCGGCGTGCTCATCGCGGTCTTCGGCATGCGGCTGGTCTTCCCCGTCGTCATCGTCGCGATCACCGCAAAGATGGGGCCGATCGAGGCCGTCGACCTCGCCCTCAACAACAAGGACCGCTACCAGCAGCTGGTCACCGACGCCCACCCGGCGATCGCCGCCTTCGGTGGCATGTTCCTGCTGATGATCTTCCTCGACTTCATCTTCGAGGACCGGGACATCCAGTGGCTGCGCTGGATCGAGCGGCCCCTGGCCAAGCTCGGCAAGGTCGACATGCTGTCGGTCTGCATCGCCCTGATCGTCCTGCTCATCACCTCCTTCACTTTCGCCACCCACGCCCACCAGCACGGCGGCGCCCACGTCGACAAGGGACAGACGGTCCTGATCGCCGGCATCGCCGGCCTGATCACGTACATGATCGTCGGCGGTCTCTCCGGCTACTTCGAGGACCGGCTGGAGGAAGAGGAGGAGCGCGAGCACGAGGAGGAGGAAGAGGCCGCCCGCAGCGGCAAGCAGCGCTCGGCGGTGCTTCTGGCCGGCCAGGCCGCGTTCTTCATGTTCCTCTACCTGGAGGTCCTGGACGCGTCCTTCTCCTTCGACGGCGTGATCGGCGCCTTCGCCATCACCAACGACATCGTCCTGATGGCGCTGGGCCTCGGCATCGGCGCGATGTACGTCCGTTCGCTGACGGTCTACCTGGTCCGCCAGGGCACCCTCGACGACTACGTCTACCTGGAGCACGGCGCCCACTACGCGATCGGCGCCCTGGCCGTGATCCTCATGGTCACCATCCAGTACGAGATCAACGAGGTCGTCACGGGTCTCGTCGGCGTCATCCTGATCGCCTGGTCCTTCTGGTCCTCCGTCCGCCGCAACCGCGCTCTCGCGGCCGAGGAGGCGGGCACCGGCGAGAAGGCCGAGATCTCCTCCGGGGTGTGACACCCCGCGCGGTGAGGAACGCTCTGTTCGGGGCGGCCGACGTGGTCGGCCGCCCCGACGGCGTTGTGACGAGTACCTGGTGTACCTGGGGGCGGGAATGGGATTCTTCGACGGGCTGCGCGGCGGACGCGCCGAGTTCGACTCGGGCAGTGCTGCGACCAATGCGATCGAGCTGACCCGGCGGCACCAGCAGGTGTCGCTCACCAAGCAGGACGCGGCCACCGGCCATCTGCGCGTCAACCTGACCTGGCGGATGCGGACCTCCGACTTCGACAGCACACAGCGCACGGGTCTGTTCCGGCACCCCTTCAGGGCGCTCAAGCCGCCGGAGGTGCTCGGGCACGGGCAGAGCATGGTCAACGTCGACCTCGACCTGGGCTGTCTGTACGAGCTGACCGACGGCACGAAGGGTGTCGTCCAGCCGCTCGGCGGCTACCTCGGGGACGTCAACGCACCGCCGTACATCAAGCTCAGCGGGGACGACCGGTTCGGGTCGGCGTCCGGCGAGACGATGTACGTCAACCTGGACCACCGGGACGCGATCAAGCGGTTGCTGGTCTTCGTGTACATCTACGACCAGACGCCGGCCTTCGACCGTACGCATGCGATCGTGACTCTTTACCCCAGCAACGGTCCTCGGATCGCGATAGGCCTTGACGAGCGGCATCCGCAGGCCCGCTCGTGTGCGGTCGTGATGATCGAGAACGTGAAGGGGGAGCTGGTGGTCCGGCGCGAGGTGAAGTTCGTGTACGGCTTCCAGGGCGAGCTGGACCGGCTGTACGGATGGGGACTGTCCTGGGGGCGCGGTTACAAGTCGAACGCGGAGAGGTAACCGCCCACGAGTCCGGGTGCGCGGACCGCGCCCCTGAGCCGGCTGCCCCTTACCGGCCGATGAACTGCGGCCCCTGCGGCGGCAGCCGGAAGTTCGGGTCCAGGGGCCCCGCCAGGGCCGGCTGGGGCTGGGGATAGCCGTAGGAAGGCTGGGCCGAGGCGGGCTGGGGGTAGCCGTACGACGGCTGCTGCGCGGACGTCGGCTGCGGATAGCCGTACGCCGGCTGGGACGGGACCGCCGGCGGCTGCTCCGGCGGCAGGGGCTGGGACGTGGTCTCGGGCAGGGCCTGGCGCGGCTCCTCGTCCTCCGCCTCCGACTCGTCCACGGAGATGCCGAAGTCGGTGGCGAGGCCCTTCAGGCCGTTCGAGTAGCCCTCTCCCAGCGCACGGAACTTCCAGCCCTCCCCGCGGCGGTACAGCTCGCCGCAGATCAGCGCGGTCTCGGCGCCTGTCTCCGGCTTGATCTCGAAGGTGGCCAGCGGTTCGCCGTCGGCGACGGCCGCGTCGTAGAGCAGGATGCACATGCCCGGGACACGGTCGAAGGGGACGCCGTCGGCGGACGCGACCAGCAGGATGCGGCCCACAGCGGGCTCGACGCCCGAGAGATCTGACTGGATCGTGTCGGTCAGGCCCTCGGTGATCCGCTTCTTGCCGAGGCGCCACACCTTCCCGGACGGGTGCCGGGGCTGGTTGTAGAAGACGAAGTCCTCGTCGGAGCGCACACGGCCGTTCGGGCCCAGCAGCAGCGCCGAGGCATCCACGTCGGGGACTCCCTGCCCGGTCGCCCAGCGCAGCACGGCGCGCACCGTGGTGGCCTCGAGAGGGATGTTCGACCCCTTCAGCATCGCGTGCGTCATGCCGTCATCCTGCCCTCTGCGTCCTGGCCACGACAATGCGGGGGGTGTTGTCGCCGACACGGCCGAGTTACCGGAAATTCATGCCCGGGGGGAACCCCCGACATAGGTCCCTACGTACTATTACCGGCCACCCTTTACCGAATCCACGGACTCGGCTTGCGCATCGAGGAGTCCTATGCGTCATTTCGGGCACATCGCCCCTGAGGTGCGGCAGCGCCTCTTCCACCGGGAGCCGGGCGCGTTCACCGCCGACTCTCCGGCACGGCTGCTCTCCGCGGCCCTGGGCGCGACGCTGTACAGCCCGGCCACCCGGCCACGGCTCGCCGACGACATCGTCAAGCAGGCCGGCAACGGTGTGGTCTCGATGGTGCTGTGCCTGGAGGACTCGATCGACGACGCGGACGTCGCCGAGGGCGAGGAGAACCTCGTGCGGCAGTTCGCCGACCTCGACTCCCGCGCGGGCGTGGAGCCGCCCCTGCTGTTCATCCGGGTGCGCGTCCCCGAGCAGATCCCCGACCTCGTACGGCGTCTCGGCACGGGCGTACGGCTGCTGTCCGGGTTCGTGCTGCCCAAGTTCACCGAGGAGCGGGGCCTGCCGTTCCTGGAGGCCCTGGCCTCGGCCGAGGCCGCAAGCGGACGCCGGCTGTTCGCCATGCCCGTCCTGGAGTCGCCCGAGCTGCTGTACCGCGAGTCCCGCGTCGACACCCTGGAGGGCATCGCCCGCGCGGTCGACAAGTTCCGCGACCGGGTGCTCGCCCTGCGCCTCGGTGTGACGGACTTCTGCTCCTCCTACGGCCTGCGCCGGGCCCCCGACATGACCGCCTACGACGTGCAGATCGTCGCCTCGGTGATCGCCGACGTGGTCAACATGCTGGCCCGCGCCGACGGCACCGGGTTCACCGTGACCGGGCCGGTGTGGGAGTACTTCCGGGTCTCCGAGCGCATGTTCAAGCCGCAGCTGCGCCAGAGCCCCTTCCTGGAGGTGCAGGCCGTCGAACTGCGCGAGAGGCTCATCGAGCACGCGATGGACGGGCTGCTGCGGGAGATCTCCCTGGACCAGGCCAACGGCCTGCTCGGCAAGACCTGCATCCACCCCTCCCACGTCCTGCCCGTGCACGCGCTGTCCGTGGTCAGCCACGAGGAGTTCAGCGACGCCCAGGACATCCTGAGGCCGGAACGCGGCGGCGGGGGTGTACTTCGTTCGGCCTACACGAACAAGATGAATGAAGTGAAGCCGCACCGCGCGTGGGCCGAGCGGACCCTGCTGCGCGCCGAGGTCTTCGGCGTGGCCAAGGAGGACGTCGGCTTCGTGGAGCTGCTCGCCGCCGGAATACCCGGCTGACCTTTCCCAACCCAAGGAACGCATGAATCACGCAGTGAACGACGGGGTCTGGTCCGGCAGCTGGGTCGCCGAGCGGCTCGGGGTCGGACTGGAGGGGGACGACGGGCTGTCGGCCCTGCTGGGGCTCGCGCTGCGCCGCAACCCCAAGCGGGCCCACCTGCTGGTCTCGAACGTGCTCGGCAAGCATGTGCCCCAGTCGCCGTCCGTGGTCTACGGCCACGGAATCCGTCTCGGCCGCCGGGTCCGTGAGCTGCTCGGCGAGCATGAGGCCGCCCGGGCGGTCGTCCTCGGCTACGCGGAGACCGCCACCGGCCTCGGCCACGCGGTCGCCGACGGCCTGGGCCCGGCCCCGTACCTGCACTCCACGCGCCGCCCGGTGGCAGGGCTCGCCCCGGCGGGCGGCTTCGAGGAGTCCCACTCCCACGCCACCTCCCACCTGCTGCTCCCCGAGGATCCCGCGCTGCTGGCCGGCAACGGCCCGCTGGTGCTGGTCGACGACGAGTTCTCCACCGGCAACACCGTCCTCAACACCATCCGTGACCTGCACGAACGCTATCCGCGTCGCCGGTATGTGGTGGTCGCCCTGGTCGACATGCGCTCGCCCGAGGACAGCGCCCGCCTGGAGCGGTTCGCCGACGGGATCGGCGCCCGGGTGGATCTGGTCGCGGCCGCCTCCGGGACCGTACGGCTGCCCGAAGGGGTGCTGGAGAAGGGGCAGGAGCTGGTTGCACGGTACGCGTCCGCCGGCGATGCCTCGTCGTCCGGGTGCGGGCCGGCTGCGGCTGGTCGCGCCCGCGCGGCGGAGCCGCACGACGTCCCGCCCCGCGCCCCTGCCGGGGTGCACCGGTCGGGCCAGGTCGTTCGAGTGGACCTCGGCTGGCCCCCGGGCCTCCCCGACGGTGGTCGCCACGGGTTCACACCGGAGCATCGCGCCCGGCTGGAGGCCGCGCTTCCCGGGATGGCCACCCGAATGGCCGACGCCCTGCCCGCCGGCGCCGGACGCGTCCTCGTCCTCGGCTTCGAGGAGCTGATGTACGCGCCGCTGCGCCTGGCCTGCGAGCTGGAGCGGCTCATATCCGCCGAGGTGCGCTACTCCACCACCACCCGCTCGCCCGTCCTCGCGGTCGACGACCCCGGCTATGCGATACGCACCCGCCTGGTCTTCCCCGCCCACGACGACCCGGCCGACGGCCCCGGCGAGCGCTACGCCTACAACGTCGCGGGCGCCGGCTTCGACGCCGTCGTCGCCGTGGTCGACTCGGTCGCCGACACCCCCGCGCTGCACGCCCCGGACGGGCTGCCGGCCCGCCTGGCGGCCCACACCCCGCACGTCCTGCTCGCGGTCGTCCCCTCGTACGTCCCCGAGCCCCTCTCCCTCCCCGAAAGGCCGGCCATGCTGCCCGAGCCCCTCCGCGGCCCCGCCTTCTCCTCGTACGCCCCCGAGGAGGTCGGCTGGCTGCTGCAGGACCTCTCGGAGGTGACCCTGGAGGCGCCGACCGAGGAGCGTGAGGAGGCCATCCAGAGCGGCGGGGCGCACTACGCCGAGTCGCTGCCGGTGGAGTACCAGCCCAGCGAGCAGTACCAGGAGCTGTTCCGTACGGCCCTGGACGCCTCGGCCACACGGATCGCGCAGGCCGTCGGCGTCGTCACCGAGACGGTCCTCGCCGAGCGGTCGCCGCGCCCGGTGCTGGTCTCCCTGGCCCGCGCCGGCACCCCGGTCGGCGTGCTCATGCGCCGCTGGGCCCGGTACCGGCACGGCCTCGACCTTCCGCACTACGCCGTTTCGATCGTCCGCGGCCGCGGCATCGACGCCAACGCGCTGCGCTGGCTCGCCGCCCACCACGACCCGAGGGACGTCGTCTTCGTCGACGGCTGGACCGGCAAGGGTGCGATCGCCCGCGAACTCGCCGACGCCGTCGAGGAGTTCGAGGAGAAGGAGGGCATCACGGGCTTCGACCCGGAGATAGCCGTACTCGCCGACCCCGGCTCCTGCGTGCGCACCTACGGCACCCGCGAGGACTTCCTCATCCCGTCCGCCTGCCTCAACTCGACCGTTTCCGGCCTGATATCCCGCACGGTCCTGCGCGCGGACCTCGTCGGCCCGGACGACTTCCACGGCGCCAAGTTCTACCGCGAACTCGCCGGCGCCGACGTCTCCGTGGACTTCCTCGACGCCGTCTCCGCCCGCTTCCCGGAGGTCGCCGGCACCGTCGACACGGCGGTCAAGGAGCTGATGGCCGAGGACCGCACCCCGACCTGGGCGGGCTGGCAGGCGGTCGAGCGGATCAGCGAGGAGTACGGCATCCACGACGTGAACCTCGTCAAGCCCGGCGTCGGCGAGACCACCCGGGTGCTGCTGCGCCGGGTGCCGTGGAAGATTCTCGCCAAGGCCGGCGCGGGCGCCGACCTCGACCATGTACGGCTGCTCGCCGAACAGAGAGGAGTACCCGTGGAGGAGGTCGGCGAACTGCCGTACACCTGCGTGGGGCTGATCCACCCCAAGTACACGCGGGGCGCCACGGGCGCCGACGGCAGGGCGGTGAACGTCTGATGCCGGTGCTGGTGGCGAGCGACCTCGACCGTACGCTGATCTACTCCGCGGCGGCCCTCGCGCTGACCATGCCGGACGCGCGGGCACCCCGGCTGCTCTGCGTGGAGGTGCACGAGAGCAAGCCGCTGTCCTACCTGACGGAGACCGCGGCCCAGCTGCTGACCGACCTCGGTGACACAGCCGTCTTCGTGCCGACCACGACCCGCACCCGCAAGCAGTACCAGCGCATCAACCTGCCCGGCCCCCAGCCGGCGTACGCGATCTGCGCCAACGGCGGGCATCTGCTGGTCGACGGCGTCACGGACCACGACTGGCACGCCGGGGTGCTGGCGCGGCTCGCCGACGAGTGTGCGCCGCTGGAGGAGATCCGCGATCACCTGGCGACGTCGGCCGATCCCGCCTGGGTGCGCAAGCACCGGGTCGCCGAGGACCTGTTCGCCTATCTGGTCGTCGAGCGCGAGCTGCTGCCCGAGGACTGGGTGAAGGAACTGGCGGTGTGGGCGGAGAACCGGGGCTGGACGGTCTCGCTGCAGGGGCGCAAGGTCTATGCCGTCCCGAAGCCGCTCACCAAGAGCGCGGCCGTGCGCGAGGTCGCCCGGCGCACCGGCGCCGAGCTGACCCTGGCCGCCGGGGACTCCCTGCTCGACGCCGACCTGTTGCTGGCGGCCGACCAGGGCTGGCGCCCCGGCCACGGCGAGCTGGCCGACGACGGCTGGAGCGCACCGCAGATCGCTGCGCTGCCGGAGCGTGGGGTCCTGGCGGGGGAACGGATCCTCAGGGAGTTCCTGAAAGCGACCCGCACGCCGGCTCCCTAGGGGCGCCCGAAGGCGCTAGCCGCAGCAGCCTCCACCGCAGCACCCGCCACCGCCGCCGCCCGCCCGGGGCGCCGCGGCCGGTGCGGACGCCGAGCCGCCCACGGCCACCGTCGACAGCAGCTTCACCGTGTCGTCGTGGCCCGCGGGGCAGGCGGCGGGGGCGGCGGACTCCGCCATCGGACGGCTGAGTTCGAAGGTGTCGCCGCAGGTACGGCAGCGGTAGTCATAACGAGGCATGCGCACAGGTTAACCGGAGTGGTGCTGCTCACATCGTCTCAAAGTTTCATGAGTGTTCGGATCTGCCCGATACTTGTGGGGAGATTTTGAAAAGATCGCTGATAACTTGGCTGAGCCGCGAGGAGCCGTAAGACCGGGGGGATGAGGGGGGTCTCCACGCCGCGACCATGATCGCGGCCGTGTCCACCTGCTGAGTCTGACCACGCGCGCAAGCACCACTGCGAGGGGAGACTCAGCCTTGACCGAGGCAGGGCAGCGGTCAGACGGCCGCGAGGACGACGACAACGCCCGGCCCAAGGGGCGGCAGCAGCCGCCGGAGGCGGACGCCACCCTGCATCTGCGGGTCGACGCCCTCCGTGCGGACGCCACCATGCAGTTGCGCGTGCCCCCGCCGCCGGAGCCGGAGCCGGCCGGGGACCGCGCCGCCGGCGGCCGCGCACAGCGGCGGCGCAGCGCACGCCTGCCGGTCCACACCCGCGCCGGCGGCGCCGCCACGTCCGGGCTCGCCCGCCTGCGTGCCGCCGCGGGCCCCCGGCTCGCCCCGCTGGCCCCCTACGCCCGCCGCCTCAAGCCGCTCTACCCGCGCCCCGGTCGCAGCGGCTGGCGGCGCTGGATACCCTCCTGGCGCCAGTGGCTCGGCGCCGTGCTGTCGAGCTTCGTCCTGATGAGCCTGTCCCTGTTCATCGCCTACGAGATGACGGACATACCGAAGAACCTCAACTCCTTCGCCACACAACAGGACAACATCTACTTCTGGTCCGACGGGACGCCGATGGCCCGCACCGGCTGGGTGCAGCGCCAGGACATGCCCCTCAAGGACATACCCGAGCAGGTCCGCTGGGCGGTGCTCGCGGCGGAGAACGCGAGCTTCTACTCCGACCCCGGCATATCCGTCAAAGGCATCACCCGGGCCGTGTGGCGGACCGTCGGAGAGGGGGACACCGAGGGTGGTTCCACCATCACCCAGCAGTACGTCAAGAACGTCTACCTGAACCAGAACCAGACCGTCAGCCGCAAGTTCACCGAGGCGATGATCTCCCTCAAGCTCGACAACAAGATGAGCAAGGACGACATCCTGGAGGGATACCTCAACACCAGCTGGTTCGGCCGCGGCACCTACGGCATCCAGCGCGCCTCCCAGGCCTACTACGGCAAGGACGTCAGCCGGCTCAACGCCGGCGAGGCGGCCGTGCTCGCCTCCATGCTCAAGGGCGCCGCCCTCTACGACCCCACCCTCAGCGCGGCCAACCACAAGCGGGCCGTCGCACGCTGGTCCTGGATCCTGGACCGGATGGTCGACATCGGCAAACTGACCCCGGCCCAGCGTGCCCAGTACAAGACGTTCCCCGAGCCGCTCAAGTCGGGGCGCATCTACGACACCGGCAAGCAGAGCGACTACCTGGTGGAGCTGGCCCAGCAGTACGCCAAGAAGACCGCCCACATCTCCGACCGGCAGTTCGACCTCGGCGGCTACCAGATCTACACGACCTTCGACCGCAAGCGCGAGAGCGCCCTGACCGACGCCGTGACCAAGGCCCGCAAGCAGGCCGGCAAGAGCCACCCCGACACGGCGAAGACCGCCCACTACGGTGCCGCCTCGGTCGCCGCCGACGGCCGGATCCTCGCCGTCTACGGCGGCCCCGACCACCGCAAGCAGGGCTACAACGAGTCCAACGCGGCCACCGTCCAGGCCGGCTCCGCCTTCCTGCCGTTCGTCTACGCCGCCGGCCTGGAGCACGGGGTCCACAAGACCCGCGGCGGACCGGCCACACCCGTCACGCCCGAGACGGTGTACGACGGAGACGACGGCGTCGCCGTCACCACCCCCGAAGGCCCCTACTGGGACCGCAGCGGCAGAAAGGTCGCCGCCCACAACGAAGGAGGCAGGTCCTACGGCCGGATCACCCTGGACCAGGCGCTCGCCCAGTCGGTGAACACGCCGTTCATGCAGCTCGGCATGGACACGGGCCTGGACAACGTGCGCCAGACCGCGGTGGCGGCGGGCCTGCTCCCCTCCAGCCTGGGTCCGCAGGTGCCCGCCCTGTCCCTGGGCAGCAACTCCACGCCCAGCGCCATCCGGATGGCGAGCGGATACGCCACGTTCGCCGCCTCCGGCATGCACACCGAGCCGTACTCGGTGCGCCGCATCACCCGCAACGGCTCCCAGGTGCCCATGGCCACCCCCCGCCCGCACCGGGCGGTCGGCGCGAACGTCGCCGAGCAGGTCGACCGGGCGCTGACGGAGTCCTTCCGCACCGCCCACCCGGCCGCCGCACCCTCTCCCGCTCTCGGCTCCCCCCGAGCGGGGGGATCCCCGGCCGCTGGGGTCTCGGGCAAGGCGGGCACCACCCACGACGACACCGCCGCCTGGTACACCGGCACCTCCGCGTCCGTGTCCACCGCCGTCGTCGTCTACCGCATCGACCTGGCCAAGTCCCTGGAGCCCCTGTCCCTCGACGGGCTCGCCGGAACCGCCGCCGACGTTCCCTACGACATATGGTCGACCGCTCTGGGTCTGGACTGACCCGGCGGCCGCTTTGCTGCCCCACCTCCCACGCAGAATGAGCCGCGCATGTCCCGCATGAAGCCGCCGACCGGCCGCCGCCGCAGGTCCCGTACCTCCCGTCACGTCACCCGTCCGCAGGTCATGACCCTGGCCGCCCTCCTCGTCGTGGCCTCCGTGGTCGCGGGGTACCTGGTCCTGACGCGACCCGACCGCACCGAGCCCACGGCCTCCGCCGGCGCGGGCCACAGCGGCGGGGCCAAGCCGAAGCCCACGCCCTCATGGGACGGCAGAACGAAGATCCTCGGCGACGGCTCCACCTCCTACACCGGGCCCCAGAAGGGCGAGCTGAAGCCCGAGCCGCTCAAGCCGGGTGAGAAGCCGCCCCAGTTCGTCGTCTTCTCCTGGGACGGCGCCCTGGAGGGCAGCGACCATCTCTTCTCGCACTACCGGGAGATGGCCAAGGAGTACAACGCCCACATGACCTTCTTCCTCACCGGCATCTACCTGCTGCCCAAGAGCAAGAAGGCCCAGTACCACGGCCCGATACACTCGCCGGGCGACGCGGCCATCGACTACGCCACCGACGACCACATACGCACCACCCTGGAACAGCTGAGCGAGGCCTACGACCAGGGCAACGAGATCGGCACCCACTTCAACGGCCACTTCTGCGGCAAGAAGGGCGGCGGCGACTGGAGCGTCGAGCAGTGGAAGAGCGAGATCGACCAGTTCTACGACTTCGTCGGGCACTGGAAGACCAACACGGGCTTCAAGGACGTACCGGCACTTCCCTTCGACTTCAAGAAAGAGGTCACCGGCGGCCGGGCGCCCTGCCTGGAGGGCCAGAAGAACCTGCTGAAAGCGATCAAGAGCTACGGCTGGCGCTATGACGCCAGTTCACCGGGCGACTTCCAGATATGGCCGACGAAGAAGAACGGCATATGGGACTTCCCGCTCCAGATGCTGCCGTACGAGAGCGGCAAGTACCAGGGCCTTTCCATGGACTTCAACTTCCTCTACAACCAGTCCGACGGCGAGACCACGGGCGACCCGGCCAAGTACCCCGAGTGGGAACAGCAGACCGTCGACTCGTACATGGCCGGCTTCAACCGCGTCTACTACGGCAGCCGGGCACCGCTGTTCATCGGCAACCACTTCGAGGACTGGAACGGCGGCATCTACATGAAAGCCATCGACCAGGTCGTCAAGAACGTCTGCACCAAGAAGGGCGTCAAGTGCGTCTCCTTCAAGGAACTCGCCGACTGGCTCGACGTACAGAAGCCGGCGACCCTGGAGCGGCTGCGTGCCCTCGATCCGGCACAATCGCCCGAATGGTCCGCAGTGGTCAAATGACCCGCAAGGGCCCCCAGTTCCACTTGTGCAACCCCCTTCACATCATGTGCACATGTCATGCGAAGATGCCCTCTCCCGGTAGGTGTACCGGTGTAGAGGGGAACTTCATTGAAATCTAGAAAACTGAGCCGTAAGGGGCGCCGCGCCGGCATAGTCTCGGTGGCCGCCGCCTCGGTCGTCGCCGGTGCGGCCCTCGTGCCCAACTGGAGCGCGGGCGCGGCGGTCGTCGACGACCCGACGGTGGACGCCGCGACCAAGGCGACCTTCCAGCGACTGGCCGACGCGGTCTTCACCGACCGCACGGAAGCCCTGGTGGACGGCGCCGGCAGCAAGCGGGCCGTCTCCGGCTTCTCCGGTCACGTCAAGCTGTCCGCCTCGCAGTCGCGCGCGGAGAACTCTGCGGTGAGCGAACTGCACGGCCGCAAGTCCCGCCTCGCCAAGCTGGGCGAGAAGTACAGCGCCGGCACCACCCGGGTCACGCTGGACGCCACGCGGGTCACCGGCCGCACCGCCAAGGCCGACGTCACCGAGACCACGACGCTGACCTACGCGAAGGCCAAGGGGAACGAGCCGAAAACCACCGGCTTCCAGGCCCACCACGAACTGACCTTCCGGGCGGACCGCCGGGGCACCTGGCAGCTGACCGACGTCAAGGACACGGACAACGGCTACATCGCGGTGAACCAGGTGGCCAAGCAGCCGCCCGTCGCCGTGAAGGCCAGCCCCGCCGACGACAGCCCGCCCGACGCGCCCCGCGCGGCGACCTCGTGGCCCGCGCCGGTCAACCGCAAGAACGTCACCACCGGCGCCTACGACTACAAGGCGATGGTGACCTACGCGACCAAGTACTGGAACCACTACAACCCGGACTACCCCGACTACAACGGCCAGGGCGCCGGCGGCGACTGCACCAACTTCGTCAGCCAGTCCCTGAAGGCCGGTGGCTGGAAGCACGTCCCCGGTTACACGAACGACTTCCACAAGTGGTTCGGCAACGCCGACATCCAGTCGGACTCGTTCGTCGGCGTCAACGAGTTCTCCTGGTTCGCCCTGTCCTCCAAGCGCGTCACCAGCCTCGCCAACGTCTACCAGCTGGACATCGGTGACGTGCTGCAGATGGACTTCAACAAGGACGGGTCCAAGGACCACTCCATGATCGTCACCTACCGCAGCCCGCAGGGCGTGCCGTACGTGACGTACCACTCCACCAACACCTACAACCGGTCGGTGGCGAGCCTCGTCGCGTCGTACCCGAGCGCGGCCTTCTACGCCTACCGCACCTGACCCGGGCCCTGACGGGCCTGCTGCTCCGGCTCCACGGTGTCGGGGTGGCGGGCCCGCCAGTACGGGTTGTCGTGCGGCAGCGTCGAACCGACTCTGCCGTACATCCCGAAGACCATGAGCAGCACGCCGACCACGAAGCTGAACAGCACGTTCTGGATCTTGAAGGCCAGGAAGTTGTGGCTGCTGTCGAGCAGGGACAGGTTCAGGAACCCGCTGAGGATGAACAGGATCCCCAGTGTCATGTTCAGCGTCGACGCGAAGTTCCCGCCGATCACCATGCCGACGAAGAGCAGCAGCCCGACACAGACGGACAGAACACTGAGCGAGCCATTGGTGTTCAGGCCGAGGGCGGTGTTCCCGCCGGTGTCGAAGAACCCGATGTTGTTGGTCAGGCCGAGGATGCCGAAGGCGAGCAGGAACAGACCCATCAGGCCCGCTCCGATCCGGTAGACCGTGTTCAGGCGGTGGTCGACGGGAAGGTGATCGTCGAGCCGGATCCGTCGCCGCGTCACCTGGTGCACTGAATGTGTGGCCATATCCGCCTCCTTCGTGTGCCAGCGGAGGCCATACGTACGTCCCAATATCCGCCCACCACGCCGCGGCGGCAAACGGCTCAGTGAGCGCCGCCCCGGTCCTCGCGGATCTGGGCCACCACCCGGGCCACGGTCTGCCGCACGGCCTCCGTCTCGGTCAGGAAGTGCCAGTAGTCGGGGTGCCGGCCCTCCAGCGTGCCGACCGCCCGCTCCAGCCGGGTCACCGCGTCGTCCAGCGGCCGCGCATGGCGCGGATCCGGGGTCGTACGGCCGGTCATGGCCAGCCGCTGGGCGTCCCGGATCGCGAACCGGGTCCGGTCGGTCTCCGCCTGCGGATCCTTCTGCACCGCGTTCAGCCGGGTGAGCCGGTCACCGGCGGCCGACACCGCCTCGTCGGTGCTGTTCAGCAGGGCCCGCACCGTCGACAGCAGCGACGTGGCGTCCGCCCAGCGCTGGGCGTCCCGGGCGGCCCGGGCCTCGCGCAGCTTCAGCTCGGCCTGCCGTACGTTCTCCGCGGCCTGCGTGGGCACCTGCTGCAGATCCTGCCAGCAGGCGGCCGAGAACCGCCGCCGCAGCTCGCTCAGCACCGGGTCGACCTGCCCGGCCCGGGTCGTCAGCGCCTGCGCCCTCGTCCGCAGGCTCACCAGCCGGTGATCGATCTCGGCCGCCTTCTGCGGCAGCCGCTCGGCCTCCGCCCGGATCGCCGCGGCCTCCCGCTGCACCCGCTCGGCCCGCTCCAGCGTCTGCGTCAGCCCGTGCTGCCCGGCGCCCTGGTTCAGTTTCGTCAGCTCGGGGGAGAGGGCGGCCAGCCGCGCGGCGAGATCCTCGGCCGTCAGCCCCTCCCGCCGCACCGCGTCCAGGGCATTGCTCGCGCCCAGCAGCGCCTGCCGGGCCCGCTCCACCGCGGGGGCGAGCCGGGCGAGCTGCGTCTCGGCCTTGCCGAGCAGCGGCGCGAGCGAGTTGCCGAACCGGTCCAGCTCCTGCCGCACCCGGACCAGTTCGTCCTTGGCGGCGGTCAGCTCACCCCGCGCCCGGGCGGCCGCCGCGGCCTCCAGATCGTCCCGGTCGAGATCATGCGCGTCGACGGCCTGGATGTAGCGCTGACTGACCTCGTCGATCCGCCGGCCCAGCGCCTCGAAGTCGTCGCTCGCGCGCCGCGCGGCGGGGGAGTCGTCGACGGCCGTGATCGTCTCGATGGAGATCCGGAGGTCCCGCTGAGCAGTGTCGAGTTCGTAGAACGCGGCCGCCGCGGCGTCCTTGGCAGCCTGCGCCTCGGCGCGCTGGCCCTCCGCACGCCCCCCGAACCAGCGCCGGGTGCCGCCGCCCGCGAACGCGGCCGGCAGCGCCAGCGCGGCAAGCACCGGCAGGGTCATCAGGATGAGGGTGTCACGGACCGGACCGGAGGTCCCTCGGGGTGTCGCCGTCACATCCCTCTCCCGTGCTGTGGTTCGCCCTGTGTGGAGTCGCCATTCTCCCACCTGTACAGGACGAACACACGGGCCGGTCAGTTCGCCGTGCGCACCGTCACTTTCCCGTCCGAGGAGTGGGCGGACACGGCGTGCGGGCTCTTGTCGTCGCGGGGCACCGACACCGACACCGCGCCGTCGTCGGAACCCGCCTCGACGTGGTAGGCGGCCCGGGGCAGCGCGACGGTGACCGCCCCGTCGTCGCTGCCGACGTCCACCCGGTCGGGCACCGAGCTCAGTTCGAGGCGAACCGATCCGTCACTGCTCTCGGCCCGCACCCGCCGCGAGGAGACCTCGGCGCGCACGGACCCGTCGTCGGACTGAAGATCCAGCGGCCCGGCCGAGTCGGTGACCCGCACCGCGCCGTCGCTGGTGCGGACAGTGAGCGGATCCGTGAACCCCTGCGCCCGCACCGCCCCGTCCCCGTTGTCCACCTTCACGGAGATCCCGCGCGGCACCTCGATCCGGTGCCGGGCCGAGCAGTCGGCGATGAACCCCGAGCAGTGCACCCGCAGCACCAGCCGGTCGTCCTTGAAGGACCAGCGCACCGAGGGATCGCTGCCGACCACCACGGACCCCTGGAACCACCGGGTCACCTCGACGGTTCCGGCCCTGTTCCCCTTGGCGGCGACGATCTCCAGGGCCGAGTTGTCCGAGTCGACGGTGAGGGTACGGCCGTGCAGCGCGAAGGACCGGTGATCGGGTTGTTTGTCGTCGCTCGCGGAGGCGCCGCAGGCGGAGAGCGTGGCGGCGAGAGCCACGGCACCACCGAGGACGGCGGTCGCGCGAACGGGAACGGAACGGGCCATGCTGAGTCTCCCCCTGGACCGGCCTGCCGGATCGGCGGCCGGAGCGTCTTGGTCTGCGACGACAGTAGGAGATCTACGACGGCCCGCACGATCCTGCTGGCGCCCGCAACGGGGGTGGGGTTAACCCCAGGACGCACGCCCCGAACACGGTTTGCCGCACCGCGCCCCGGGCCATGTAGGCTGTCGATCTGTCCCGGGTGCGTAGCTCAGGGGTAGAGCGCCTGCCTTACAAGCAGGATGTCGGCGGTTCGAAACCGTCCGCGCCCACCGTGAGAAGCGAGAAGCCCCCGACCGGTACCGGTCGGGGGCTTTCGTGTCACTTCTTGTCCTCGGCCTCGTTCTCGTGGGCGTGCTTCAGCTTCATGCGGGCCTCGACCCGCTCCGCCGCCGCGATCTCGGCCCAGAAGCGGTGTCCGCTGACGAACACCGCCAGTTCGTGCTCCCGTCGCCGCAGCTTCTCCACCTCGGCCTGGTCGTCCGGCGTCCAGCCGGGGGACGCGGGCCGCTCCGCCTTGCGCCAGCCGTTGTCGTCGCTGAAACCGTCCATCGGCTCGACCGACCACGGTAGCCGCTTGAGCAGGGCCGACAGCTCGGCCCGGACCTGATGCAGCTCCTCCTGACCGGCGCGGAGGTCACTGGGGAATTCATAGGTCGTAGCCACGCGGCAATGCTACGCCTGTTCGATTTTGGGTGGCGAGTTCGGTTGTGGGGTTCACGCGAACGGGTGGGCCGGGCCGCCTCCTGTTGTCGTTCGGCCGGGCCGCCTCCCGTTGTCGTTCAGGAGAGGGGATGCAGGTCACATCTCTTCGTGTCACGACTCGTGAGGGCTGTTCGGTCAAAGGGGTGTAGCCACCACCGACCACACAGGAGTGCACCGTGGAAGCTCGGTTGAACCCCATGGCCAGCCCGGCCGCGGCCAAGGCCTTGAAGCACATCATCGCCGCGGCCAAGGCGCTCGATGAGTCGACGCTGCCGACTGCGACGCGTGAACTGGTGAATCTCCGCGCCAGCCAGATCAACGGCTGCGCCGGCTGCATCGACATGCACACCAAGGAGGCCGCCGCGGCCGGGGAGACCGCGGTGCGCCTCCATCTGGTCGCGGCCTGGAGGGAGGCCACGGTGTTCACCGACGCCGAGCGTGCCGCCCTGGAGCTGGCCGAGCAGGGCACCCGCATCGCCGACGCGGCCGGTGGTGTCACCGACGAGGCCTGGGAGAACGCCGCCAAGCACTACGACGAGGACCAGCTCGCCGCCCTGGTGACCCAGATCGCCCTCATCAACGCCTTCAACCGCGGGAACGTCATCACCCAGCAGCCGGCCGGCCACTACGAGGTCGGCATGGTGCACTGACGGGAGGGCCGGTCTCGTCCGGCACCGGCCACACACACCTCGGGCACCGTTGCGCGCAGCGGTGCCCGAGGCGTGTGTGCCGGGTGCCGCCCGGCGGCCCGAACGGGACGGTGTCCGTCAGTCGGTCGGCAGGCCCTCTCGTGCCGCCAGACTGCCCAGGGCCGTGTGCAGTGCCTGTCGTTCGGGCTCGCCGAGGTGCGCGGTCAGTTCGGCGTCCAGGGTCCTGGCCTCGGCCGCGCAGGCGGCGAGAAGCTCCTGGCCCCGGTCGGTGAGGGTGAGCACCTGGCGACGGCGGTCCCGTGGATCGCGTACCCGCTGCACCGCGCCGAGGGACTCCAGGTGGTCGGCGAGGGACACCACCAGGCTGGGGGCCACGCCGAGGCGGCCCGCCAGCTCCTGCTGCGAGGCGAACGAGCCCTGGCCGAGGGCGGTGAGCAGTCCCACGTGCTTGGGCTTGAGGTCGTGGCGCTCGATGCGCTCCGCGAAGCGGTCGCCGATCACCGAACCCAGCGTGCCGAGCCGGAACACCAGGGTGCCCGGCAGTCCGGCGGAACCCTTGACGTCATTCATGCCGAGGATGGTAGCGTCATCACAATCATTCAGAGAGAGAATGATTCTGACCATGACTGAATGCTCGGAAGGTCTGGTGGGGACATGTCCGTATCGACCGCGCACCTCGTGATCGGCCTGCTCAACGCCCTCGGCGCGCTCGCCTCGGGGGCTTTTGCCGTGGTCGGGATGGTCCGGCCCGCCCTGGGGCTCGTGGCGGGCGAGTCCGTCGGTCCGGGGGTGGTCTTCTTCGCCCGCGCCTACGGCGTCCGGGCCGTCCCGCTCGGCGCGGCCGTGCTGGTGCTGCTCGCCGCCGGCTCCTGGGACTCCCTCGGTCCCGTGCTGATCGTCGCGGGCCTGGCGCAGCTGGGCGACGCCGCGATCGGCGCCGCCCGCCGCAACACCGGCATGCTGATCACCGCGGGCGCTCTCGCGGTGGTGCACCTGGTGTCGGCCCAGTGGCTGCTGACCCACTGAGCCGACGGGTCTCAGTGGCCGGCGGCGCGCAACTCGCCCACCAGGCGGGCCGTCACCGGCACGGGTACGCCGTGCCGCTTTGCCGCACGCAGCAACGCGCCGCCGATGGCGTCGAGTTCGAGCGGGCGGCCCGCCTCGGCGTCGCGCTGCATGGAGGACTTGGCGGAGGGCGGGAAGGCGTCGTACCGGGACAGGGCCTGGGCCGGGTCCGCGGGGGCGCCGCAGGCGCGGCTGACCGCGCCGGCCTCGGCGACCAGGGCCTGCAGTTCCTCGCGGTGGCGGGTGCGGGCCTCGCCGAGGGGGAGGCCGTAGCGCGTGGTGAGCAGGGCGAACGGGGCGAGGAAGGTCATCTTGGCCCACAGCGCCGCCGTCTCGTCCTCGAGGACGCGGGCGGTGGCACCGGCCGTGGAGAGGGCGGCCGCGAGGGATTCGAGGCGGGGGCGGGGGACCGGGTCGCCCGTCAGGTCGATCTCCGTGAAGGGGCTGCCGTGCTCGATCACGCCGGGGGCGAGCCGGGTGGACTCCACACGGATCACCGCGGGGGCCACGCGGTCGGGGCGGTAGTGGGCACGCAGGGCCGCGGGGTGTTCGACGCCGTTCAGGAGCGGTACGACGAGGGCGTCGCCGAGCGCGGCGGGCGGGACGCGGGTGAGGGCGGCGTCCAGGGTGGTGTGCTTGACGGTGATCAGGCAGGCGTGCACGGGCTCGCGCAGTTCGGTGTCCGCCTCGACGGGAGCCGTGAAGTCGCCGAACTGGCGGCTGCGGACCTGGATGCCGGTGCTGCGCAGGGTGTCGGCCGTGTCCTGACGGGCCAGGCAGATGACGCGGTGGCCGGAGCGGGACAGGAGGGCGGCGAGGAGGCCGCCGGTGCCGCCGGGGCCGAGGATGGCCACGGTGTGCTTCGTCGTCATGAGGATGTTCCTCTCGTGGGTCGGCCCCGGGAATCGGTGGCCGCCTTCGACGTGATCTTCGCAGGGGCGCGCGATGTGCGTGAGACTGGGGGCATGTGCCGGAGTATCAAGACGCTGCGTCCGCCCGTGCTGCCCGGTGAGGCCACCGACGACGACATCCGCGCCGCCGCGCTGCAGTACGTGCGCAAGGTCTCGGGGTTCCGGGCGCCCGCCGCCCACAACCGTGAGGTGTTCGACCGCGCGGTGGACGCCGTCGCCCAGGCCACGGCCGAACTGCTCGCGGGGCTGGAGGTGCGCGGCCGGTCCGTGCGCGAGGCGGGGCGGGAGGCGTGAACCTTCCCCGAGGGCACCGCCTGAGCCCATCGGCTGATTGCGTCTGTTGAGCCCGTCGGCTGAGCCCCTCGGCTGAAAGCACCGCCTGGGCACACCACTTGCCGACCGCCGCGGACCCGGACCGGGAACGGCGGCGGGCCGCCGGCCGCGCCACCCGGCACGCCCGGCGCCGCATTGCGCTCGCCCACCCGTCGGCCTGCCGCCCACCCGTCGGCCTGCCGCCCGTCCGCCTGCCCGCCCGGCCGTCCGCCTGCCCGTCGGCCCGCCCGCCCGGTCGGCCGACGTCTGCCTCTCCGATCGGTCGCACACCGTCGGCCGCACGCCGTCGCCGCGCGAGACCGGCGGGCCGGATGTGTCCCCCCGCACCGTGCCCGCCCCTGTCGCCTGACTGATCGACAAGATCGCCCGGAGGTCGAGCAGTTCGTGTTCGCAGTGCCGACGGCAGGTGTGCGGCGGGTGGCCTCCGCGGCCGTGCGGCCAGGAGTGGATTCGGTCACCTTTCCGGATGTCCACATGCTGGAGTGCGCCGCCCCATGTGCGGCCGTGGCCGCTGTTGAATCGCACGGACAGGCGAAAGTGTGGCCTGATGTTGAACTTGCAAGCATTGATTAGGTTCGCCTAACCTAGGTCCCCCGTTCGGTACCGCCGCCCTCACGACCGGCCTGCCCCCCGGCCGGCCCGACCGACACCGAAAGAGGAGAAACCCCCATGTCCGCTCGTCTCAACTCCGCCCAGCCGTACGTCCTCGGTCTCTTCCGCATCGTCATCGGCCTGCTCTTCGCTGTGCACGGCGCGGCCTCGCTCTTCGGCGTCCTCGGCGGCGCCGTGGGCACCAACGGCGGCACGATCCCGGCCGGCACCTGGCCCGGCTGGTACGCGGCCGTGATCCAGCTGGTCGCCGGCGGCCTCGTCCTGCTCGGCCTCGGCACCCGCGCCGCCGCACTGATCGCCTCGGGCTCGATGGCCTACGCGTACTTCGACGTCCACCAGCAGGCCGCCCTGTGGCCCATCCAGAACGGCGGTGAACTGTCGGCCCTCTTCAGCTGGGCGTTCCTGCTGCTGGTCTTCACCGGCTCCGGTGCCTTCGGCCTGGACCGTGTCGTCGCCCGGCGCGCCACCGCGACGCCTCGGCCGGCCGTCGACCAGACCCCGATAGCGGCCTGACCGACCCTCCGGGCGGCGGCGCCTCCTTCGACGACACCGGCCGCGCGGTCGAGATCGGTGACCACACCTACCGTCCCTCG
>NZ_JBFAET010000035.1:0-63999 GCF_040642095.1 Streptomyces sp. NPDC020362 | reverse complement strand
ACGACCGGCTCGTCGTGCTCCGAGGAGACGACCAGCTGCTTGATGTTGAGGATCAGGTCGGTGACGTCCTCCTTGACGCCCGGCACGGTGGTGAACTCGTGCAGAACGCCGTCGATGCGGATGCTGGTGACAGCGGCACCCGGGATCGAGGACAGGAGGGTACGGCGGAGGGAGTTGCCGAGGGTGTAGCCGAAGCCCGGCTCCAGCGGCTCGATCACGAACCGGGAGCGGAACTCGTCGACGACCTCTTCGGTCAACGAGGGACGCTGAGCGATCAGCATGTGTGGATCAGATCCTTCATTCGTGGACGCCCGCTATTTGACGCCCTACGGAAACCGCACCTGTGAAAAGTGCGGGTACTGCAAGGGTACGGGCGGCACGCCCCTTACGGAGCCGTACCGCCCGAACCCTGTGCCAGACGAAGGCCGTGCGTCAGACGCGGCGGCGCTTCGGCGGACGGCAGCCGTTGTGCGGGGTCGGGGTGACGTCCTGGATGGAGCCGACCTCGAGGCCCGTGGCCTGCAGGGAGCGGATCGCGGTCTCACGACCGGAGCCCGGGCCCTTGACGAACACGTCGACCTTGCGCATGCCGTGCTCCTGGGCGCGGCGGGCAGCCGACTCGGCAGCCATCTGCGCGGCGAACGGCGTGGACTTCCGGGAGCCCTTGAAGCCGACGTGGCCGGCGGAGGCCCAGGAGATCACGTTGCCCGACGGGTCCGTGATCGAGACGATCGTGTTGTTGAACGTGCTCTTGATGTGCGCGTGGCCGTGAGCGACGTTCTTCTTTTCCTTGCGGCGCACCTTCTTGGCAGCGCCCTGACGTCCCTTGGGGGGCATCTACTAACTCCTACGGGAGGTGGTCGGTCCTACAGCGAAGACCGTGGACAGGT
Organism: Streptomyces sp. NPDC020362; assembly: GCF_040642095.1. Taxonomy (NCBI): domain Bacteria; kingdom Bacillati; phylum Actinomycetota; class Actinomycetes; order Kitasatosporales; family Streptomycetaceae; genus Streptomyces; species Streptomyces sp. NPDC020362. The sequence goes on along the minus strand of NZ_JBFAET010000035.1, from coordinate 63,109 downwards.
GTCCGCTGCGGACTACTTCTTGCCCGGCTTCTTCTTGCCGGCGATGGCGCGACGCGGGCCCTTGCGGGTGCGGGCGTTGGTGCTGGTGCGCTGACCGCGGACGGGCAGACCGCGACGGTGACGGAGACCCTGGTAGCAGCCGATCTCGACCTTGCGGCGGATGTCGGCCTGGATCTCGCGACGGAGGTCACCCTCGGTCTTGATGTTGTTGTCGACGTACTCGCGAATGGCGACCAGCTGCTCTTCGGTCAGGTCGCGAACGCGGGTGTTCGGGTCGATACCGGTCTCGGCCAGCGTCTGCTGGGAGAGGGTCCGGCCGATGCCGAACACGTAGGTGAGGGCGACCTCCACGCGCTTGTCGCGCGGGATGTCAACACCGGAAACGCGTGCCATTCAATGGCTCCTGGTGAATCTTCGGAGGTCTTCCGCAAGACCGGCTCCCGGCCGCCGTACCAGGTACGAACCGGGTCCCCGGCCTCCGAACCGGGGGTGTCGAGCTTGAACGCTCGGGTCCTGCGTATGAACATATTCAGCTTGCGTCGCGCGAATCTCTGCGATGCAGAGGGATCGGTCGTGCGTCAGCCCTGGCGCTGCTTGTGGCGCGGGTTCTCGCAGATGACCATGACCCGACCGTGACGGCGGATCACCCTGCACTTGTCGCAGATCTTCTTGACGCTCGGCTTGACCTTCATGGGTGAGGTTCTCCGGGTCAGTGCCATCACCCCGGCGAGCCGGAGTGCGGGCAAGATCTACTTGTACCGGTAGACGATCCGGCCACGCGTCAGGTCGTACGGAGACAGCTCCACCACGACCCGGTCGTCAGGGAGGATGCGGATGTAGTGCATACGCATCTTGCCGCTGATGTGTGCCAGGACCTGGTGGCCGTTCTGGAGCTCGACCTTGAACATGGCGTTCGGCAGAGACTCGACGACAGTGCCCTCGATCTCGATGGCACCTTGCTTCTTGGCCACGCTTCGCCCTTCGAATCGACTACCTTGATCGACTCTCTGACCCGCCCCGGGGGGCGAGTGCGAGCGCATGCGGACATGCGGGTACACGAGAGCCGACGAGTCAGTCTACGTCAGCGCACCCTGAAACACGAATCGAGGAAGTCTGCCCCATGCCCCTGATCCTTAAGCCAGGGGGTCGGGGGCCGCGGTCACCCCGTACTCGGCCAGCTTGGCCTTGCCGCCGTCAGGAGCTGTGAGAACCAGGGGGCCCTGCTCGGTCAGCGCGACCGAGTGCTCCCAGTGGGAGGACCAGGTGCCGTCCGTGGTGATGACCGTCCAGTCGTCCTCCAGGACCTCGGTCCTGGGAGTGCCGAGGGAGACCATCGGCTCGATGGCGAGGCAGAAGCCGGAGACCAGCTTGGGGCCCTTGCCACGACGGCGGTCGACGTAGTTCAGCAGGTGCGGGTCCATGTGCATCTCGGTGCCGATGCCGTGGCCGCCGTAGTCCTCGATGATCCCGTACTTGCCGCCGCCCGGCTTGGGCTGGCGGCGGATGTACGTCTCGATGGCCCGGGAGACGTCGACCAGGCGGTTGCCCTGCTTCACGGCCGCGATGCCGGCCCACATCGATTCCTCGGTCACCCGGGACAGCTCGATCAGTTCCGGAGCGTGACCGGAGCCCACGAAGGCCGTGTAGGCCGCGTCGCCGTGCCAGCCGTCGACGATGGCGCCCGCGTCGATGGAGATGACGTCGCCGTCCTTCAGAACGACGTTCTCGGCGGGGATGCCGTGGACGACCACTTCGTTGACCGAGGTGCAGATCGTCGCGGGGAAACCGCCGTATCCCAGGAAGTTCGACTTGGCGCCGTGTTCCGCGATCACCTTTCGGGCGACCTCGTCCAGGTCCTTGGTGGAGGCACCGGGCACCGCGGCCTCGCGCGTGGCCGCGTGGATGGCGGCTACGACCAGCCCCGCCGCACGCATCTTGGCGATCTGCTCGGGGGTCTTGATCTGCACCATGGGGGCCTGCGCTCTCCGTCACTCACGTCGGCTGGACTACGTACACAACACTACGGCCGCGGCACCCTGGCGGGCACCGCGGCCGGAAGGACCGCGATCTACTTGTTCTCGGCCTTCTCGCGCTTGAGCGCCTCCAGCGCCCGCTGCGTGATCTCGTCCACCGGGCCCAGGGAGGAGATCGTCACGACCAGGCCCTGCGCCTTGTAGTAGTCGATGATCGGCTCGGTCTGCGTGTGGTAGACCTCCAGCCGCGTGCGGACCGTGTCCTCGGAGTCGTCGTCGCGCTGGTACAGCTCACCGCCGCAGACGTCGCACACGCCCTCCTTCTTCGGCGGGCTGTACGTCACGTGGAAGACGTGGGACGAGTCGTTGCGGCAGATGCGCCGGCCGGCGATCCGCTTGACGACCTCGTCCTCCGGGACCTCCAGGTCCAGGACGGCGTCCAGCGTGATGCCCTCGGTCTCCAGCAGCTCGTCCAGCGCCTCCGCCTGCGAGACGTTGCGCGGGAAGCCGTCCAGCAGGAAGCCGCCCTCGGCGTCCGGCTGCTCCATGCGGTCCTTGGCCATCGCGATGGTCACCTCGTCCGGGACGAGGTTGCCGGCGTCCATGTAGGACTTCGCGAGCTTGCCCAGCTCGGTCTGCTGGCTGATGTTGGCCCGGAACAGGTCGCCCGTGGAGATGTGCGGGATCGACAGCTCTTCTGAGAGGCGGACGGCTTGCGTTCCCTTACCGGCACCCGGCGGCCCGACGAGGACGATACGCATCAGCGGAGGAACCCTTCGTAATTGCGCTGCTGGAGCTGGCTCTCGATCTGCTTCACCGTCTCGAGACCGACACCCACGATGATCAGGATGCTGGTCCCGCCGAACGGGAAGTTGTTCGTCGCCCCGAACCCGACCAACGCCATTGTTGGTACGAGAGCAATCAGACCCAGATACAGCGAACCCGGCCAGGTGATCCGGTTGAGCACGTAGCTCAGGTACTCAGCGGTCGGTCGGCCAGCCCGGATGCCCGGGATGAAGCCACCATACTTCTTCATGTTGTCCGCGACTTCCTCGGGGTTGAAGGAGATAGCCACGTAGAAGAACGCGAAGAAAACGATGAGCAAGAAGTACAGAGTGATGTAAATCGGGTGGTCGCCCTTGGTCAGGTTGTTCTTGATCCAGACCGTCCAGCTCGAATTGCCCCCCGAGAACTGCGCCACCAGGGCCGGAATGTAGAGCAGCGACGAGGCGAAGATGACGGGAATCACACCCGCCTGGTTCACCTTGAGCGGGATGTAGGTGGACGTACCACCGTAGGAACGACGGCCGATCATGCGCTTCGCGTACTGCACCGGGATACGGCGCTGGGCCTGCTCGACGAAGACGACGAGGGCGACCATGACCAGGCCGACCAGGATGACCGTGCCGAACTCGATCCAGCCGCCGGCCAGCGAACCCTGCTTCTTGATGGCCCACAGCGCGGACGGGAAGGTCGCGGCGATCGAGATGAACATCAGGATCGACATGCCGTTGCCGATGCCGCGGTCGGTGATCAGCTCACCGAGCCACATGACGACGGCCGTACCGGCGGTCATGCAGACGACCATGGTGATCGTCGTGAAGATCGCCTGGTCCGGAACGATGCTCGAGGCGACCGAGCATCCGTTGAAGAGGGCGCCGCTGCGGGCGGTGGCCACCAGGCCGGTGCCCTGCAGAATGGCGAGCGCCACCGTCAGGTAACGGGTGTACTGCGTGATCTTCGCCGTACCGGCCTGGCCCTCCTTCTTCAGGGCTTCCAGGCGCGGGATGACCACGGTGAGCAGCTGAAGGATGATGCTGGCCGTGATGTACGGCATGATGCCGAGCGCGAAGATCGTGATCTGCAGCAGTGCACCACCGCTGAACATGTTCACGAGACCGAACAGGCCCTGGTTGGCGCCCGCCTCGCTGACACACTGCTGGACGGCCTTGTAGTTGACGCCGGGGATCGGAACGTGGGTACCGACCCGGTACACCACGATGATGGCCAGCGTGAACAGCAGCTTCTTGCGCAGGTCGGGCGTCCTGAACGCCCGGGCGAACGCGGTGAGCACGGTGCCTCCTGCGACCCCCGCGCAACTGCGTCAAGGGTGACGGTCGTGAGATTCGACGGATACAGAAAAAAGAGCAGTGCATGCCACCTTACCGGCGACACTGCCCCCCTTGGAACGACCAACCGGGGATACCCCATTGTGAGGTATCCCCGGTCGGGATCGTTTACGTCATCAAGGCGTCCGAAGGACTCAGACGAGCTCGGTGACCGTACCGCCCGCGGCGGTGATCTTCTCCTTGGCGGAGCCGGAGACGGCGTCGACCGTCACCTGCAGCGCCACGGAGATCTCGCCCTGGCCGAGGACCTTGACGAGGCTGTTCTTGCGAACGGCACCCTTGGCCACCAGACCCTCGACCGTGACCTCGCCACCCTCGGGGTAGAGCGCGGCCAGCTTGTCGAGGTTCACGACCTGGAACTCGGTCTTGAACGGGTTCTTGAAGCCCTTCAGCTTCGGGAGGCGCATGTGGAGCGGCATCTGGCCACCCTCGAAGCGCTCCGGAACCTGGTAGCGGGCCTTGGTGCCCTTGGTACCACGACCAGCCGTCTTACCCTTGGACGCCTCACCACGACCCACACGGGTCTTGGCGGTCTTGGCGCCCGGGGCGGGACGGAGGTTGTGGATCTTCAGCGGGTTCTGCTCCGCCATGATCAGTCGACCTCCTCGACCGTCACGAGGTGGCGGACGGTGTGCACCATTCCGCGGAACTCGGGGCGGTCCTCCTTGACGACCTGCGTGTTGATGCCCTTGAGACCAAGGGAGCGCAGGGTGTCACGGTGGTTCTGCTTGCTGCCGATGTAGGACTTGACCTGCGTGATCTTCAGCTGAGCCATCACGCACCCACTCCGGCGCGGGCACGCAGCAGAGCCGCGGGCGCGACGTCCTCGAGCGGCAGACCACGGCGGGCCGCGACCTCCTCGGGACGCTGCAGGCCCTTCAGGGCCTCCACGGTCGCGTGCACGATGTTGATCGCGTTGTCGGAGCCGAGCGACTTCGACAGGATGTCGTGGATACCGGCGCACTCGAGCACGGCACGCACCGGACCACCGGCGATAACACCGGTACCCGGGGACGCGGGCTTGAGCAGCACGACGCCGGCAGCCTTCTCACCCTGGATCGGGTGCGGGATGGTGCCCTGGATACGGGGGACCTTGAAGAAGTGCTTCTTGGCCTCCTCAACACCCTTGGCGATGGCGGCCGGCACCTCCTTGGCCTTGCCGTAACCGACACCCACGGTGCCGTCACCGTCGCCCACCACGACCAGCGCGGTGAAGCTGAAGCGACGACCACCCTTCACAACCTTGGCGACGCGGTTGATCGCGACGACGCGCTCAACGTACGCGGTCTTCTCGGCGGCAGCAGCGCCGCCGTCACGGCCCTTCCGGTCCCGCCGCTCGCCGCCACCGGCACCGCCACCGCGGCGCTGGGGTCCAGCCATTGGAATTACCTCTCTCTGTTTCCGCTAGCTACGGCAGGCTCAGAACTTGAGCCCGGCTTCGCGGGCGGCGTCCGCCAGGGCGGCGATGCGCCCGGCGTACTGGTTGCCACCACGGTCGAACACGACAGCCTCGACACCGGCGGCCTTGGCACGCTCGGCGACCAGGGCGCCGACCTGCTTGGCCTGCGAGGACTTGTCGCCCTCGCCACCGCGGACGGACGCGTCCAGGGTGGACGCGGACGCCAGGGTGTGGCCCTTGAGGTCGTCGATCACCTGCGCCACGATGTGGCGGTTGGAGCGGGTCACGACCAGACGGGGACGCTCCGCCGTACCGGAAATGTTCTTGCGGATCCGGATGTGACGGCGCTTGATCGCGGCGCGCTTGTAGGCGTCGCCCTTGAGGATCTTCTGCCCGTATGCCATGGCTTACTTACCCGCCTTTCCGACCTTGCGGCGGATGACTTCGCCCTCGTACTTGACGCCCTTGGCCTTGTACGGGTCGGGCTTGCGCAGCTTGCGGATGTTGGCCGCAACCTCGCCGACCTTCTGCTTGTCGATGCCCTCGACCTGGAAGCGGGTCGGGGTCTCCACCTTGAAGGTGATGCCCTCGGGCGCCTCGACGACGATCGGGTGGCTGTAGCCGAGCGCGAACTCGAGGTTCGAGCCCTTGGCCGTGACGCGGTAACCGACACCGCTGATCTCGAGCTTCTTCACGTAACCCTGGGTCACGCCGGTGATCATGTTCGCCACCAGCGTGCGGGACAGGCCGTGCAGGGCCTTGTTCTGACGCTCGTCGTTCGGACGGGTGACGTTCAGAACGCCGTCCTCACCCTTGACGATGTCGATCGGCGCGACGACGGTGTGGGTCAGCGTGCCCTTGGGGCCCTTGACCGAGACCGTACGGCCGTCGATGGTGACGTCCACGCCGGCGGGAACCGTGATGGGGAGCTTGCCAATACGCGACATAGCTGTTTCCTCCGTTCCCTTCCGCTACCAGACGTAGGCGAGGACTTCCCCACCCACGCCCTTCTTGCCGGCCTGCTTGTCGGTGAGGAGCCCGTGCGACGTGGAGATGATCGCCACGCCGAGGCCGCCGAGCACCTTCGGCAGGTTGGTGGACTTCGCGTACACCCGGAGACCGGGCTTGGAGATCCGCTTGATGCCCGCGATGGAGCGCTCACGGTTCGGGCCGAACTTCAGCTCGAGGACGAGGTTCTTGCCGACCTCGGCGTCCTCGACCTTCCAGCCCGTGATGAAGCCCTCCTGCTGGAGGATCTCCGCGATGTGCGACTTGATCTTCGATGCCGGCATCGTCACGGAGTCGTGGTATGCCGAGTTCGCGTTCCGCAGACGCGTAAGCATGTCTGCGATCGGATCAGTCATGGTCATGAATTGGCCTTCGGCCTCTCTCGCCGGGGTTTCCTGGTGCGCCATCCCTCTCCCCGATCCGAGACGGGACGGGTGCGGCGCGGTGGACCTACGGCGTAGTAAGTCGTACGGGCGCGGCAGACGCCCAACCCCACAAGCCTACGGCATGCGGAGAAGGGCCCCTGCCGACCCAGATGCTTACCGAGAGCTTCAGGAATCCCTAAAAAGCGGGGATTACCAGGAGCTCTTGGTCACGCCCGGCAGCTCGCCACGGTGAGCCATCTCACGAAGGCACACGCGGCACAGGCCGAACTTGCGGTACACGGAGTGCGGACGGCCGCAGCGCTGGCAGCGGGTGTAGCCACGCACACCGAACTTGGGCTTGCGAGCAGCCTTAGCGATCAGAGCCTTCTTCGCCATCTCGCTCACGCCTCCTTGAACGGGAAGCCGAGGTGACGAAGGAGCGCGCGGCCCTCAGCGTCGTTGGTCGCCGTGGTGACCACGGTGATGTCCATACCCCGGACACGGTCGATCTTGTCCTGGTCGATCTCGTGGAACATGACCTGCTCCGTGAGACCGAAGGTGTAGTTGCCACGGCCGTCGAACTGCTTGGGGGACAGACCACGGAAGTCGCGGATGCGCGGGAGCGCGAGCGACAGGGTGCGGTCCAGGAACTCCCACATGCGGTCGCCACGGAGCGTGACGTGGGCACCGATCGGCTGACCCTCACGCAGCTTGAACTGCGCGATGGACTTGCGGGCCTTGGTGACCTGCGGCTTCTGACCGGTGATCGTGGTGAGGTCGCGGATGGCGCCCTCGATCAGCTTGGAGTCGCGGGCGGCGTCGCCCACACCCATGTTGACCACGATCTTGACGAGACCGGGGATCTGCATGACGTTCTCGTACTTGAACTCGTCACGCAGCTTGCCCGCGATCTCCTCGCGGTACTTCTGCTTCAGACGCGGAGTGGTGGTGGTAGCCATCAGATGTCCTCACCCGTCCGCTTGGCAACGCGGATCTTGTTGCCCTCGTCGTCGAAGCGGTAACCGACACGCGTCACGACCTTGTTGCCGTCCTTCTCAACGACCAGCTGGACGTTGGAGACGTGGATCGGCGCCTCGGTCGTGACGATGCCGCCCGCCTGCGAACCGCTGGCGGTCGGGCCGGCCTTGGTGTGCTTCTTGACCCGGTTGACACCCTCGACCAGGACACGGTCCTCGCGGGGGAAGGCCGCGATGACCTTGCCCTGCTTGCCCTTGTCCTTACCGGTGATGACCTGGACCAGGTCGCCCTTCTTGATCTTCATGCTTACAGCACCTCCGGCGCGAGCGAGATGATCTTCATGAACTTCTTCTCGCGCAGCTCACGGCCGACCGGGCCGAAGATACGGGTGCCGCGAGGGTCGCCGTCGTTCTTCAGAATGACGGCGGCGTTCTCGTCGAAGCGGATGTACGAGCCGTCCGGACGGCGGCGCTCCTTGACGGTGCGAACGATGACGGCCTTGACGACGTCACCCTTCTTCACGTTGCCGCCGGGGATCGCGTCCTTGACGGTGGCGACGATGACGTCACCGATGCCCGCGTAGCGGCGACCGGAGCCACCGAGCACACGGATGCAAAGGATCTCCTTCGCACCAGTGTTGTCGGCGACGCGCAGTCGCGACTCCTGCTGGATCACGTCTATCTCCTGTTTGTCTGCCGGTTCCCCGGGAGCCGCTCAGTGAGCGGCTCCCGGAGCCTGGCGGAACTGTCCTGCGGGAATGCCCGCAGGAATTACTTGGCCTTCTCGAGGATCTCGACGACGCGCCAGCGCTTCGTCGCGGACAGCGGCCGGGTCTCCATGAGGAGGACGCGGTCGCCGACACCCGCGGCGTTCTGCTCGTCGTGCGCCTTGAGCTTGTTCGTACGGCGGATGACCTTGCCGTACAGCGCGTGCTTGACGCGGTCCTCGACGGCGACGACGACGGTCTTGTCCATCTTGTCGCTGACGACGAGACCCTCACGGGTCTTGCGGAAACCGCGCGCCTCTGCGTTCTCAGTCACGTTCTTCTCGCTCATCAGGCGTTCTCCACCGTTTCGATGCCCAGCTCACGCTCGCGCATCAGGGTGTAGATCCGCGCGATGTCCTTGCGGACCGCCTTCAGACGGCCATGGTTCTCGAGCTGGCCCGTCGCCGCCTGGAAGCGGAGGTTGAACAGCTCTTCCTTGGCCTCGCGGAGCTTCGCCAGAAGCTCCTCGTTGCCCAGCTCGCGCAGCTCGGACGCCTTGGTACCGGCCGACATCACGCTTCACCTGCCTCGCGCTTGACGATCCGGCACTTCATCGGCAGCTTGTGAGCCGCACGAGTCAGAGCCTCACGCGCAATCTTCTCGTTGGGGTACGACAGCTCGAACATCACGCGTCCGGGCTTGACGTTGGCAATCCACCACTCCGGAGAACCCTTACCGGAACCCATGCGGGTCTCGGCGGGCTTCTTGGTGAGCGGACGGTCCGGGTAGATGTTGATCCAGACCTTGCCACCACGCTTGATGTGACGCGTCATGGCGATACGAGCGGCCTCGATCTGACGGTTCGTCACATACGCCGGGGTGAGCGCCTGGATGCCGTACTCGCCGAACGCAACCGTCGTGCCACCCTTGGCAGCGCCGCTGCGCTTCGGGTGGTGCTGCTTGCGGTGCTTGACCCTACGGGGGATCAGCATTTCGGTCAGGCCTCCGTTCCGGTGCTCTCAGCCGGAGCGGCGGGAGCCTCGGCCTTGGGGGCCTCGGCGCCGGCAGCCTGCTGCGGCTTGCGACCGCGCCGCTCGCCACCGCGGCCACCACGGGCCGGGCGGTCGGCACCACCGCGGGCCGGGCGGTTACCCGCACGGGCCGCAGCGTTCTCGGCGCGGACCTCGGCGATGTTCTTGACGTCGCCCTTGTAGATCCAGACCTTCACACCGATGCGGCCGAAGGTCGTCTTGGCCTCGAAGAAGCCGTAGTCCACGTTCGCACGGAGCGTGTGCAGGGGCACGCGGCCCTCGCGGTAGAACTCCGAGCGGGACATCTCGGCGCCGCCGAGGCGGCCACCGCACTGGATCTTGATGCCCTTGGCGCCGGCCTTCATCGCCGACTGCATGCTCTTACGCATGGCGCGGCGGAAGGAGACGCGGGAGGAGAGCTGCTCGGCAACGGCCTGGGCCACCAGCTGAGCGTCGGTCTCGGGGTTCTTGACCTCGAGGATGTTCAGCTGGACCTGCTTGCCCGTGAGCTTCTCGAGGTCGCCGCGGATGCGGTCGGCCTCGGCGCCACGGCGGCCGATGACGATGCCCGGACGAGCGGTGTGGATGTCCACCCGCACGCGGTCACGGGTGCGCTCGATCTCAACCTTCGAGATACCGGCGCGCTCCATGCCGGACGTCATCATCCGACGGATGGCGACGTCTTCCTTGACGTAGTCCTTGTACAGCTTGTCGGCGTACCAACGCGACTTGAAGTCGGTCGTGACACCGAGCCGGAACCCATGCGGGTTTACCTTCTGGCCCATTACCGGGTTCCTTCCTTGCTGCTGACGACCACGGTGATGTGGCTGGTCCGCTTGCGGATCCGGTAGGCACGGCCCTGGGCACGCGGACGGAACCGCTTCAGGGTCGGACCCTCGTCGACGTACGCCTCGGAGATGAAGAGGCTGTCGGCGTCGGTGTGGTCGTAGTTGTGCGCGGCGTTGGCGATGGCGCTGTCGAGCACCTTGCCGACCGGCACGGAGGCTGCCTGCGGAGCGAATCGCAGAACAGCCTGAGCCTCCGTGGCATCCATGCCACGGATAAGGTCCACCACGCGGCGGGCCTTCATGGGCGTAACGCGGATGTACCGCGCCTGGGCCCTGGCTTCCATGGTTGTCCCTCTCAGTTACTTACGTGTCTGAATGCGATCCGCTACTAGCGGCGCTTCGACTTCCGGTCGTCCTTGACGTGGCCCCGGAAGGTGCGGGTCGGCGAGAACTCGCCGAGCTTGTGGCCGACCATCGACTCGGTGACGAACACCGGGATGTGGGTCTTGCCGTTGTGCACCGCGAGCGTGTGGCCCAGCATGGCCGGGACGATCATCGAGCGGCGGGACCAGGTCTTGATGACGTTCTTGGTGCCGGCTTCGTTCTGGGCGTCCACCTTCTTGATCAGGTGGTCGTCGACGAAGGGCCCCTTCTTCAGGCTACGAGGCATCTCAACCCGTCCTTAGCGCTTCTTGTTCGTCTTGCGGCGGCGGACGATGTACTTGTTCGACGCCTTCTTGGGCGAACGAGTACGGCCTTCCTTCTTGCCCCACGGGGACACAGGGTGGCGACCACCGGAGGTCCGGCCCTCACCACCACCGTGCGGGTGGTCAACCGGGTTCATGACGACACCACGGACGGTCGGGCGAACGCCCAGCCACCGCTTACGGCCGGCCTTACCCCAGTTGATGTTGCTCTGCTCGGCGTTGCCGACCTCACCGATGGTGGCGCGGCAGCGGACGTCGACCAGGCGGATCTCACCGGACGGCATGCGCAGGTGGGCCATCGAGCCCTCCTTCGCGAGCAGCTGCACGGAGGCACCGGCGGAGCGGGCGAACTTGGCACCGCCACCGGGACGGAGCTCGATCGCGTGGATCGTGGTACCGACCGGGATGTTGCGGATGGCCAGGTTGTTGCCCGGCTTGATGTCGGCCCCGGGACCGTTCTCGACGCGGTCACCCTGCTGCAGGTTGCGCGGGGCGAGGATGTAGCGCTTCTCGCCGTCGGCGTAGTGCAGCAGCGCGATGCGCGCGGTGCGGTTGGGGTCGTACTCGATGTGCGCGACCTTCGCCGGCACGCCGTCCTTGTCGTGACGACGGAAGTCGATCACGCGGTAGGCGCGCTTGTGTCCGCCACCCTGGTGGCGAACGGTCACACGACCGGCGTTGTTACGGCCGCCCTTGCTGTGCAGGGGGCGGACCAGCGACTTCTCCGGCGTGGACCGCGTGACCTCGACGAAGTCGGCGACGCTGGCGCCACGACGGCCCGGCGTAGTCGGCTTGTACTTGCGGATTCCCATTTCTCAGTCCTCGTCCGATATCGGACGATCCGGACCGCCCTTAGGCGGTCGGACCGCCGAAGATGTCGATACGGTCGCCCTCGGCGAGGGTCACGATCGCGCGCTTGCTGCCGGCACGCTGACCGAAGCCGGTCTTCGTGCGCTTGCGCTTGCCCTGGCGGTTGATCGTGTTGACCCCGGTGACCTTGACCGAGAAGACCGCCTGGACGGCCTGCTTGATCTGGGTCTTGTTGGCGTTCGGGTCGACGATGAACGTGTACTTGTTCTCGTCGAGGAGCGCGTAGCTCTTCTCGGAGACGACCGGCTTCAGCAGGACGTCACGGGGGTCCGTGTACGACTTGCTCAGCGGGGTCTCGACGGTGTTCTTGCCCTCGGTGGCGTGGCGCTTCGCCTTGGCGACGCGCGCGGCCTTGGCGGCCTTGGCGGCCTTCGAGGCAATGCTCGGGTGACGCGTAGCCATCAGGCCTCGCTCCCTTCGGTGTCAGCGGCCTTGGGGCCAGACACGAAGGACTCGAAAGCGGCCTGGGTGAAGACCACGTCGTCCGAGACGAGAACGTCGTACGTGTTCAGCTGGCCCGGCTCCAGGATGTGGACCTGGGGCAGGTTGCGGGCGGACAGCCACGCGGCCTCGTCGGCGCGATCGACGACCAGGAGCAGGTTCTTGCGCTCCGAGATCTTGCCGAACAGGCTCTTCGCGGCCTTCGTGGACGGGTTGCCGCCCTCGACCACGCCGGAGACGACGTGGATGCGGTTGTGGCGGGCCCGGTCGGTGAGGGCGTGGCGCAGGGCCGCGGCCTTCATCTTCTTCGGGGTCCGCTGCGAGTAGTCACGCGGCTGCGGGCCGTGGACGACGCCACCACCGGCGAACTGCGGCGCGCGGGTCGAGCCCTGACGGGCGCGGCCGGTGCCCTTCTGGCGGTACGGCTTCTTGCCGCCACCACGGACCTCGCCACGGGTCTTCGTCTTGTGGGTGCCCTGACGGGCAGCAGCCAGCTGCGCGACGACGACCTGGTGAAGCAGCGGAACGCTGATCTTCTCTACGTCGAAGATCTCCGCGGGGAGCTCGACGGTACCGGCCTTGTCGCCCGCCGGCGAAAGGATGTCAACAGTGCTCATCGGTTACCTCAGGCCCCCTTGGCCGCGGTGCGGACCAGGACGAGGCCGCCGTTCGGACCGGGAACCGCGCCCTTGATGAGCAGCAGACCCTTCTCCGCGTCAACGGCGTGGACGGTCAGGTTCTGGGTGGTGACCCGCTCGTTGCCCATGCGACCCGCCATGCGGAGGCCCTTGAACACGCGGCCCGGGGTGGCGCAGCCACCGATGGAACCGGGCGAGCGGTGCTTGCGCTGGGTGCCGTGTCCGGCGCCGAGGCCCTTGAAGTTGTGACGCTTCATGACACCGGCGAAGCCCTTGCCCTTGCTCTTGCCGGTCACGTCGACCTTGATGCCGGCCTCGAACACCTCGGCGGTGATCTCCTGGCCGAGGGTGTACTCGCTGGCGTCAGCGGTACGGATCTCGACGAGGTGGCGGCGCGGGGTGACGTCGGCCTTGGCGAAGTGGCCCTTGAGGGGCTTGTTCACCTTGCGCGGGTCGATCTCGCCGAAGGCGATCTGGACCGACTCGTAGCCGTCGACATCGTTCGTACGGACCTGGGTGACGACGTTGGGGCCGGCCTTGACGACGGTGACCGGAACAACGCGGTTGTTCTCGTCCCACACCTGCGTCATGCCGAGCTTCTCGCCCAGGATGCCCTTGATCTGCTTAGCCATTCTCAGCTCACCGACCCTCAGAGCTTGATCTCGATGTCGACACCGGCCGGGAGGTCGAGTCGCATCAGAGAGTCAACGGTCTTGGGGGTGGGGTCGAGAATGTCGATCAGGCGCTTGTGCGTGCGCATCTCGAAGTGCTCGCGCGAGTCCTTGTACTTGTGCGGCGACTTGATGACGCAGTACACGTTCTTCTCAGTGGGCAGCGGCACCGGGCCCGCGACCGACGCACCAGTGCGGGTCACCGTCTCGACGATCTTCTTCGCCGAGGAGTCGATGACCTCGTGGTCGTAGGCCTTGAGCCGGATGCGGATCTTCTGTCCCGCCATGGCTACTCAGTAGTCCTGTCTCTTCAACGCTCTGGAACCCGGTGTTCCGTCTTTCCGTCCTCCGACCCACGCGGTCGGGCGTGTCGCGCTCCCGCTGACACAGATGCCCCTTGTTCGAACATCCCTGCGGGGAATGCACACGGCCCTTCCGGAACCGCAAGCCGAGGGCGGAAGGCCCACCGGGCGCCTGGTCGGTGCCGCACTCCACTTCCCGAAAGATTCCCGTACGTCCGCCCCAGTGCTGCCCGCAGGCAGTTAGGGCGACGAGTACTGTGGGACTCGCTTCCGGTCCTCCCGGCGGGAGGCGCGCAGCATCAACACTCGACCGAGCAACTCGGACAGTCTGCCATATGGGGCGGGGGCTCCGCCAATCGAGCCGGAGAGAATACCCCGGGGGTGACGTGGGTCAAACCGGAGCGCCGGGGCCCCGGGCTCCCGCTCCTGCGCGCGACGGTGTCTCGCGGGCCAGGACATCGGCGACCAGGTCCTGTACGCGGTCCGCCAGGTAGAAGTGGCCGCCGGGGAAGACGCGCAGGGTGAAGCCCGAGCGGGTCACGGCCTGCCAGGCACGGACGGACTCTTCCGGGACGGCCGCGTCCGTCGTTCCGCAGTAGGCGGCGACCGGGCAGGGCAGGGTCATGACCCTGGGCTCGTACGTGCTGAGCAGCCGGTAGTCGGACCGGATGGCCGGCAGGACCAGAGGCCGCAGCTCCGGATGGTCGAAGGCCTGGGCATGGGTGCCGCCGAGGGCGCGCACCTCGGCGATGAGCCTGTCGTCATCCAGGTGGGCCAGTGACCGGGTGGGTTGAGACCGTCCAGGGCCCTGGCGGGCGGAGACGCACAGCAGCGCCGGGGGCCGGTCCTGGGCTGCCAGCCGTGCCGCGGTCTCGTAGGCGACAGAGGCGCCCATGCTGTGGCCGAAGAACACCAGGGGCCGGTCGGAGAGGGGGGCGCACGCGCGGGCGATCGCCTCGGCGAGCTGCTCGATCGACTCGGCGAAGGGTTCGGCCAGCCGGTCCTCACGGCCGGGATAGCGCACCGAGAGCAGCTCCATGTCGCCGGGCACCGCCTGCGCCCACGGTACGAAGTAGCTCGCCGCTCCTCCGGCGTGCGGGAAGCAGACGAGCCGCAGCCGCGGCCGGGAGCAGGGCTTCAGGGTCCGCAGCCAGCGGCCGGTCATCTCGTGTGCCTCCTTCACTGCGTCCGCCCGGCGGCGCGGGAGGGGAACATACGGCGTTCGGCGTCGGTCAGGATGTCGACGGATCCGATACGGCGCGCCGGATCGGCGACCACGGCCGCGAGGAAGCGGGTGAACCGCTCTGTCAGTGCGCGCGCGGTCTCCTCCTCGAACAGGTCGGTGCGGTACTGGAGCCTGCCCTCGATCGGACCGGCCCCGGTCTCGGCCAGCTGGAACGTGAGATCGAACTTCACCGACGGCAGGGCCACGGGAAGCGGTGTGGCCCGGACGCCGGGCAGCCGGAGGGTGGCAGGAGGCGTGTTGCGCAGCGAGAGCATCGTCTGGAACAGGGGGTGGTGTGCGGGACTGCGTGCCGGCCGTGTCGCCTCGACCACCTGGTCGAACCCGATGTCCTGCTGGGCGTAGTCGGCGAGGTCGGCGTCCCGCACGGAGGCGAGCAGATCGCCGAAGGCAGGGTTGCCCGAGGTGTCGGTGCGCAGCACCAGAGTGTTCACGAAACAGCCGATGGTGTCCTCGTACGACGGATGGGTACGCCCGGCCACCACGGCTCCGATCGGTACGTCGGTGCCGGCGCCGAGCCGGGTGAGCAGGGCGGCCAGCGCGGCGTGAAGCACCATGAACAGGCTGGCGCCGGCCCCTGCCGCGACCGTTCGGGCGCGGGAGACGGTCTCGGCGTCCAGGGTGAAGCGGGCCTCGGCCCCCTCCGCGTTCGCCAGCGCCGGCCGCGGCCGGTCCACGGGCAGGTCGACGCAGTCCGGGAGTCCCTTCAGACGCTCCCGCCAGTAGCTGATCTGCCCCGTGAGGTCTCTGGCGCGCTCGCGCATCGCGTACTCGCTGTACGGCGTGACCGGCTCCCAGTCGGGTGCCCGGCCCCCGCCGCGGGCGTCGTAAGCCGTGCTCAGGTCCCGGGCGAGCAGGCCGAGCGACCACCCGTCCAGTGCGATGTGGTGGGCCGCCACGAGCAGCACGGCGTCGTCGGGGCCGGTCTCGAACAACACCACGCGTACGGGCGGGCGTTCGGCCAGCTGCCAGCCGGTGCCGAGCTCCGCATGGACGGCCTCGTCGAGTGCGGCCGGCTCGATCCTGCGGACCAGCAGGTCCGGCACCCGGTCGGTGATCCGCTGGCGCGGCTCGCCGTCGGTCTCTGGATAGACGGTGCGCAGCGCCTCGTGTCGTGCGGCCGTGTCGGCGAGGGCCTCGCGCAGGAGGCCGTGGTCGACGTGTCCGGTGAGCCGGACCGCCCACGGCACCGTGTAGCTCGGGCCCGCCAGCTGGTCGATGAACCACAGCCTGCGCTGGCCCGGAGAGAGCGGGATCGTGTCCCGGTCGAGGGCGGCGGGGGCCGGAGCCGGGACCGTCCCGGAGGGCAGCGCCGCCGCGAGAGCGGACACCGTCGGGTGATCGAACAGAATGCGCAGCGAGACGTCGGCGCCGAGCGCCACACGTACCCGGGCGATCACCTGGGTCGCGGACAGGGAGTGCCCGCCGAGCTCGAAGAAGTCGTCGTCCAGGCCCACGTCGGTGAGGCCCAGGGCGTCCCGGAACGCTTGCTGTACGGCAGCCTCGCGCTCGTCGCGCGGGGTGCTGGAACCCGCCGGGCCCGCCGGGCCGTGGAAGTCGGGTGCGGGCAGCGCCGCCCGATCGAGTTTGCCGTTCGGGCTGAGCGGCAGCTCGTCGAGGGTCACGAAGGCGGCGGGGACCAGGTGCCGGGGCAGCGCACCGGTGGCGTGGGCCCGGACCTCACTGCCGGAGGCCGTGCCCACCAGGTAGGCGACGAGCTGTTTGTGGCCCGTGGCGTCCTCACGAGCCACGACGGCGACGGCGGTAACGCCGGGGCAGCATGCCAGCGCGGCCTCGACCTCGCCCGGTTCGATACGGAAGCCGCGGATCTTCACCTGGTCGTCCAAGCGGCCCAGGTAGTCGAGGTCACCGTCCGCGTTGCGGCGTACGAGGTCGCCGGTGCGGTACATACGCTCGCCGGGTCGGCCGAAGGGGTCGGCGAGGAACCGTTGGGCGGTCAGCGCGGGCCGGCCCAGATAGCCGTCGGCGACGCCCGCTCCGGCCAGGTACAGCTCGCCCTCGGTGCCCGGCGGGACCGGCCGCAGCACGGAGTCGAGGACGTAGGCCCGGCGGGCGGCGAGCGGCCGTCCGATCAGGGGTCTGGCCCCCGGGTCGTCCGGGGCGCGCCAGGCCGTGGCATAGACGGTGGCCTCCGTCGGCCCGTAGAGGTTGAGGATCTCGCACTCCGGGAGGCGCTCGCGGAGTCCGGCGACCAGGGCGGCCGGCAATGCCTCGCCGGCGAGGACGACCGTCTCGGCGTCGAACGGCGTGGCGGTCTGCTGCAGCAGTCCGGCCACGGCGGAGGGCACTCCGCTGAGCAGGCTGCCCTTCCAGGGGCGTTCCGCCAGAGCCAGCAGGTTGGGTACCAGTTCCACCGTGCCGCCCGCTGCGAGCGGGGCGAACAGCTCGAACACGGACACGTCGAAGTTCAACGAGGTCGCGGCGAGGACGTGGCGCAGCCGGCGGGTGCCGAGCTCGGTGACGGCCCAGTGCACGAACTCGGCCATCGCGGCGGCGGAGACCACGACGCCCTTGGGGGTGCCGGTGGAGCCGGAGGTGTAGATGACGTAGGCGGCGGCTCCGGGAGGGGTGGGAGTGACGGCGGTGGCCGCGGCCTGACCGTCGTGCCCGTCGTGCCCGTCGTGCTCGTCGTGCTCGTCCAGGGAGAGTGTGGGAACCGGTGTCTCCAGCCGTCCGGTGTCGTCCGTCAGCAGCAGGACGGGGGCGGCGTCCCGCAGCATGAAGCGGATGCGGTCGGCGGGGTAGGCGGGGTCCACGGGCAGGTAGGCGGCGCCGGTCTTCAGCACGGCCAGCAGGGCGACCGGCAGTCGGGTCGTACGGGCCAGCGAGAGGGCCACGAGGGTGCCCGGCCGGGCGCCGCGAGCCCGCAGCCGGTCCGCGAGCCGCCCGGCCCGCTCGTCCAGCTCGCGGTAGGTCAGGCTGCCGTCGCTGCTGATGACGGCGACGGCGTCGGGTGTCTCGGCGACATGCGCGGCGATCAGGGCGTGCACCCCGGGCACCTGCCCGCGCTCCTCGGCCGGTGGCACCGGCGCCAGGAGCACAGCCTCGCCGGAGGTACCCAGCGGGGCGGTGGCGATGGGGGTGCCCTGGGCGAGGGAGGCCAGAAAAGCCGGGAAGCGCCGGCTGTGGCCGACCAGGTCCGACGGCGTGTACAACGCAGGGTTGGCATCGAGGTCGATCCGGACCCGGTCCCGGACCGCCCGGTCGGTCACGCACGAGAAGGACAGGTCGAAGACCGGCCCGTGCGCGAGGCCGTGCACGGTCGCGGGATGCTCCCCGAAGCGCAGATCGCGGTGGAACGGCAGGACGTTGACCAGGGGGCCGAAGACGGCATCGCCGGTGCGCAGGTCGCGGCGCAGGTGCTCGAACCGGTACCGCTGGCGACGCAGCGAGCGCCACACCGCGCCGGAGACCTCGGCCGTCAGCTCCGGCAGGGTCTGGGACCCGTCCACCCGCACCCGCAGCGGCACGATGTTCGACGCCGTGCCGGCGAAGGCCTGGGCCGACGCGCCGGCCCGGCCCGGGGTCGGCAGACCGAGCACCACGTCGCGCGCCCCGGTGGTACGGGAGAGGTAGGCGGCGACACCCGCGATCAGGGCCGGGGAGAAGTGGGCGGCGCTGTCCCCGGCGGCCCTGACCAGGCCGTCCGCGGCGTCGGAGGGCAGCACCAGGGTGCGGCGGTGGAAGTTGCCGGGCACGGATGCCGTCCGGCCGGCGATCGTCGGCGGCGGCGCGGGCAGGCCGCGCAGATGCTCCAGCCAGTAGGCGCGGTCCGCGTCCTGGGCCGGAGAGCCGGCGTATCCGGCGTCCGCCTCGAGCATGGCCCCCTGGCCGGTGAACGGCCGGGCGGGCAGGTCCGGTCGTGCGTACAGCTCAGCCACCCGCCGGGTGACCAGGGCGTGCCCGTAGCCGTCCATCACGATGTGGTGCGCCCGCTGGTACCAAAGGAACCGGCGCGGCCCCAGGACGTACAGCGCCTGGGTGAACAGCGGGCCGTGGGAGAGATCGACCGGACGGGCGAGGTCGGCGGCCATGCGGGCGTGTGCCGCGGCACGGGGGTCGTCGGCGCCCTGCAGGTCGGTGACCTCCACGCGCCACGCGGAGGTGTCGGCGGTCAGCACGGGGCCGTGCGGACCGTCGGCGAAGGTCACCCGCAGGGTGCCGGTCTCCTCGACCGCCCGGTGTACGGCGGCCACAAAGGCCGGCACCTCCACGGGTCCGTCGATGTCGACGTACTGGGCACCCTGGTACCCCGTTCCCGACGGATCGAGTTGGTGCGCGTACCAGATGCCGAGCTGGGCGTCGGTCAGCGGCTGCGTCATGCTCCCCTACCAGTCGAAGGCGCGGGCGTCGGCCAGGTTGACGCCGAGCGCGGTCTTGCCGACGTATTCGAGGCACTCGTCGGGCTTGGCGGGCATCACGGAGCAGAACGGCGCCTCGCGCAGATACCGCTGCAACGGTCGGCGCCGGTCGAGCGCGGCGGTGCCGGCCAGCTGCGGCGCGCTCGCCGCCAGGTCCGCGAGCAGCTCCCCCACGGCGTACTTCGCCGCGTGCACACCGGCGTTGGCCGGTTGCGTCCCACGGGCCGTGTCCACCTCGGCACAGGCCGCGTAGGTGAGGGCGCGGGCCGCGGCCAGCCGGATCGACAGCCTGCCCAGTTCCCGGACGGCCACGGGCGAGGTGGCGCGGGCCGGGCTGGTGCGCACACTCTCCGTCAGTTCGCGCAGGATCGCCCCGGCGAGCCCCAGGTAGGCACCGGTGTAGCCGGACACCATCCAGTGCGGCTCGCGGACCAGCTTGAACAGGGACATGCCCTCGACGCCGAGGAAGAGCCGCTCGCGCCCGACGCGGACCCCGTCCAGCGCCATACCGGCCGTGTGGGTGCCGGCCAGGGCTTGGCCCGGCCAGGGAGTGCCGAAGGCGACGCCCTCGTCGGTGGCGGCCACGACGAAGTGGGACACCTCGTTCTCGGCGTCCTCGGCGGCGTCCCGTGCGGCGACGACGTAGTAGTCGGCCACGCCGGCGAGGGACACGAAGGACTTCTGCCCCTCGAGCACGTATCCGCCGTCGTCGCGCCGGTAGGTGGTGCGAACTCCGCGCAGCTTGGCACCGCTGCCCGCCTCGGACGTGGCCGAGGCGAACATGCGGTCGTATGCGGTGATCTCCCGGAAGGCCCAGTCGGCGAAGGACCGCCCTGCCGTGCCGAGCCGCCCTCCGGCGGCTTCGCAGAGCGCCCCGATCGACACGTTGTGCATGTTCAGGGCGAGCGCGGAGGCCGCGTCCCGGGCGCCGAGGACCTCCAGGATCCGGGTGTACTGCGCGAACGACAGGCCGTCGCCGCCGGAGTCCCGTGGAACGAGCAGGCGCAGCAGCCCGGCGTCCTTGAGCAGCTTCAGGCCGGCCGTGCCGTCCGTGGCTCCCGTGTCCACGTCGGCCGCCATCGGAGCCAGGGCCTCGGCGAGCGCGGTTGCCCGGTCGAGGAGTTCGGCGGGGACGGAGGGTTCCGCTGCCATCAGTGGTTCCCCACCGGCAGGCCGAGGCCGCGGGCCACGGAGACGCGCAGCAGATCGTTCGGGCCTGCGTACACCGACCCGGCGAGTGCGCTGGCCAGGTCCGCGAAGCCGTCCCGGTCCCGGATGAAGGCCCGTACCCCGGCGAGCATGCCGGCGGTCTCGGCGAGGTACAGATGGTCCTCGGTGACGGAGATCTTGACCATGGCCGCCTCGTTCGCCAAGTGCCGGACGGCGGTCCCCTCGTCGATCCGGCGGGCCATCCCGTAGATCAGCTCACGGGACCGGTGCACCCGGATCGCCATGTCGGCGACCCGGCCGGCGACCTGGTGGCTGGCGCCCATCGGGCGGTCGAACTGGCGGCGGGTGGCGGCCCACTGGACCGTCTCCTCCAGCAGCCGGCGCATGGGGCCGAGCGCATACGACAGCAGCAGCGCCCGCTCGCAGGTGGTCGTGGCGGCCATCACCATGAGGCCCGCGCCCTCGCGCAGCACCAGCCGGTCGGCCGGCACGGTGACGTCGTCGAAGGTGAGCGAGCCCATCGGGACGCCGGGCAGGGCGCTCTTGTCCTCCGGTGCGCCCCGGGTGACGCCGGGTGAGTCGAGGTCCACCAGGAACGCCGACAGGGCGAAGGGGGAACGTCCTTCGCCGGTCCTGGCGAAGACGAGCCCGCGATCGGCGACGGGGGCCGCGGTGATGAAGGACTTGCGGCCGGACAGACAGTAGGAGCCGTCGGGCAGCCGGGTCGCGGTGGTGGTACCGGACAGCGGGTCGCTGCCGCCGCCCTCCTCCGTCGACGCGTGGCACAGCAGCAGCTCACCGGTGGCGGTGCCGTCCAGCAGCCCGAGCTGCCCGGGCGACAGCAGCATGCGCAGCGGCATCTGGATGCCGAACAGCTGGGAGGCGGCGCCGTAGCACAGGCCCGGGTCGATGCCGCCGAGGCCGAGCCCCTCGAACCTGGCCACGGCCTCGGTGACCCAGCCGTCGCCGCCTTCGTGCAGCACCCCCAGCCCGGCGAGTTCCTGCCAGTGGGCACGGAAGCCGTCCCGTCCCGTGAACGTCGGCAGGGTGCCGGCCAGTTCACGGAACTTGCCGACGACCACTTCCTGTTCGTACATGTGCTCTCCCCCGGTGCTCAGACGGTCTGCGCGCGCAGCGACGAGACGAGCTCCCACAGATGGGCGGGCGTGCGGAAGTTCGCGGCGACGATCTCCTCTTCCGGGATGCTGATCCCGCACCGCTGCTCGATCTCCACCACGAGGGTGAGGACGCTCATCGAGTCGAGCAGGCCGCTGTCGAGCAGCCGCAGATCGGGGGTGACCTCGAAGCCGGCCTCCTGGACGGCGAGCGGGGAGAGCGGGGACGCGGCGTACTCCTGGATCAGGGCGCACAGGTCGGCGACGGATTGCATCATGCTCCTTCGGTGCTGGCGAGCTCGGCAAGCTCGCGTCGGTCGACCTTTCCGTGCCCGCTCACCGGCAGGCGGTCGGTCAGGACAATGCGGTCGGGCAGCATCCGGCGCGGCAGCACGCCGGCCAGTGCGGTCAGGACCTGGCGCTCGCTCGTGGCGCCGACCACGTACGCCCAGATCTCGCCCTCGTGCGCTCCCCGCTTGGCGACGACGGCGCAGGCCTCCGCGGCGACGGTCTCGCGCAGGGCGCTCTCGACGTCCTGCAGGTCGATGCGGTGGCCGCGGCGCTTGACCTGGTCGTCGGCGCGGCCGAGCAACAGGAGCCCGCCGTCGTCGGCGGTCTCGGCGAGGTCACCGGTGGGGTAGGCACGGCGCGTGACGCCGTCGTCGAAGCGGACCTCCCGGGCGGGGTCGCGCAGTTGGCCGTCCACCAGGTAGCCGCGCAGCACGGTCGGTCCGGCGACGTGCAGTTCGCCGCGCCGGGCGGGGTGGCCGTCCGGATCCAGGACCACGGTGTGCGCGCCGTCGATGGCCCGTCCGATCGGCACCGTGGCCCCGACCGTGCTGCCGGGCGGGAAGTGGGCGGCCGTGCACACGTTGGTCTCGGTGGGGCCGTACAGGTTGTGGCAGGAGGCGCCGGGGAACTCGGCGAGGTACCAGGCGAGCAGATCGGGCGACAGCGGCTCGCCGGCGAAGGCGAACAGCCTCAGCCGGGGCGCGCTGCGCGCGGTGAGCAGTCCCGTCTTGCGCAACAGCCGGTACAGCGTGGGCACCGCGTACAGGACGGAGATCTCGTGCTCGCGCAGCCAGCCCGCGACCTCGGCCGGAAACGCGGTGAGCCGCTCGGGCATGAGGTGCACGGCCGCACCCGCCAGAGCGGAGGAGTACAGGTCGAACGTGCTGAGGTCGAAGGTGAACGCGGCCTGGGCGCCGACCCGGTCCTGGGCGCGCAGCCCGAGGGTGCGGGCGGCCCAGTCGGCGAAGTGCAGGACGTTCTCGTGGGACAGCAGGACGCCCTTGGGCGTACCGGTGCTGCCGGAGGTGGAGAAGATGTAGCCGCCGTCGAGTGCCAGGTCACCGGCGGTCTCGTCGGCGACCGGCAGCAGCACGAGGCCGTCCAGTTCGCTGCCCTGGTCGGCGCGGCCCAGCAGGGCGGCGGCCTCGGCCGCCCGAGCGGGGACCGTGGTGGCCAGGAAGTGCAGCCCGCTGCCGCGCACGGTGCGGGCCAGCCGGGCGGGCGGGTCGGCGGGATCGAGCGGGGCGGCGACGGCGCCGGCACGCAGCACCGCGTAGAGCGTCGCGACCGCGGTGCTCCCGCGGGGCGCGTGCACCCCGACCCGGGAGCCCGGGCCGACTCCGTGCCGAGTCAACTCGTGCGCGAGTGCGGTGACGCGTTCGTCCAGTTGCCGGTAGGTGAGGGACGTCGTCTCCTCGACCAGCGCGGGCCGGTCACCGAAGTACTCGGCAGCGTCGGCCAGTACCTGATCCAGTCGACGCGCGGGCGCGTTCGACCGTGGCGGGTTCACCGTGGGACTCCTCGACGTGTACGACCCGTGTCAGCGACCGGCTCCGCGACGCGGGCCGGGCCCGGGCTCCCCGATTCGGGCTCTCACCACCGGATTTCAGGGACGCACCACCGGATTTCGAGGCCCACCCTAGGTTCCTGTGCCGCCCTGTCAGAACCCCAGCGACCCCCCTGTGTCGGGGCGGGGCGCGCTGGGGATGTGCTTGAGGCTGCCTAGGGGGGCTCGGGAATCAGGGGTTCTCGGCGCGGCCGGCCATGGCTATAGATGGAGTTCCCGACCGCGCCAGCCCGCGCACCCCGAAGATCGGGCGTGCCCTGCCGTGGTGTCCGGCCCCTGGGCGCCGCCTTCGGCGGCGGCGCGCACGGCGAGCGGGCCCTGCACATGTCCCCTTCTCCTTCCCCTTGGGACCCCTTGGGACACGAACCCTTAAGGACCCCTCTTTGGTGACGAACAGAAACAGAGCACGTCGTCTGCTCGGCTATCTCCTGCTCGTCGTGGCACCACTCGCCCTGGCGCTCGTGCTGCTGTCCGGGCTGGCCGAACCCCGGCACTCAGGCCACTCCGCCGCCACGTCGACCCCGTCCCGGCTGCTGCCGGCGCTGGCCGTCATCATGGTGGTGGTCCGGCTGGTGGGAGCCGCCCTCAAACGGCTGGGCCAGCCCGCGGTGGTCGGTGAGATCGTCGCCGGCATCGTTCTCGGCCCGTCCGTCCTCGGCTTCTTCCTGCCGGACGTGCAGCGGGCCGTTTTCCCTGCCTCGATCCTGCCGTCCCTGGACACCCTCGCCCAGCTGGGTGTGGTGCTGTTCATGTTCCTCGTCGGCCTGGAGCTGCCCTTGGACCTGCTGCGCCGCAGCGGCCCGGTGGCTGCGGCGCTCGCGCAGGCCAGCACGGCGGTGCCCTTCCTGTGCGGTGCGGCGCTCGCCGCGATGCTGCTCGACTCGTACCGGCCCGCCGGCGCCTCCCGGCTGGCGCTGGTCATGTTCGTGGGTGTCGCCTTCGCGATCACCGCGTTCCCCGTGCTGGCGCGGGTCCTCGGCGAACAGCGGCTGACCCACACCCCGCTCGGCACCCTCGGCATGGCCACGGCCGGGATCGGCGACGTCATCGCCTGGTGTCTGCTCGCCGCCGTGACGGCGGTGGCCACCAGTGCCTCGACCACGCCCGCCGTGCTCACGTGCGTGCTGATCGTGGTCTACGCGGCCGTCATGTTCCTGGTGGTCCGGCCGGCCCTCACCCGCGTCGCGCCCCGCTTCGAGGGGGCGGGGCAGCCTCTGGTGGCGGCAGCCGTGCTGACCACCACACTGATCTCGGCCTGGCTCACGGACAGCATCGGCGCGCACGCCATCTTCGGGGCGTTCCTGGCAGGCGTGGTGATGCCCCGCAACTCGGTGGCGATCCAGCGGATCGCGGACCGGGTGGAGGGTCTGACCAGCTGGGTGATGCTGCCCGTCTTCTTCGCCGTGGTCGGGCTGAAGCTCGACCTGCCCGCGGTGGGCGGTCCCCGGGACTGGGGGGTGCTCGCGCTGATCGTGCTCCTCGCCTCCGTGGCCAAGTTCGGCACAGTGGCACTGTTCGCCCGTCTGCTGGGCCGCAACCGGCAGGACGCGGCGGCGCTCGGCCTGATGATGAACTGCCGTGGCGTGACGGAGCTGATCGTGCTTCAGCTCGGGCTGACCCTCGGCGTCCTGTCCCAGCAGCTGTTCTCGATGCTCACGTGCATGGCCCTGGTGACCACGGCCACGACCGGACCACTTCTGCGCAGGCTGCGGCTGGACCGCAGCCGTTCCGAATCCACCCGCAACACCACGGAGGCCCCGTTGTTGACCAGCAGTGAGGGGACGACATGAGCGTCACATCCCACCACGACGTTCTCGTCCTCGGCTCCGGCCCCGGTGCCTCGGTGCTCGCCGCGGTGCTGGCCCGGGCCGGCTCGGACGTCCTCGTCGTCGGCGAGGACACCCACCCGCGCTACCGGCAGGGCGAGACGTCCACCCCCTTTCTGTCCTGGCTGCTGAGGCTGCTCTCCGCCCGGTACGACGTCCCGGAGTTCGCCCACCTCGCCACGTACGACACCGCCCGCGAGCAGGTGAGCCGACGCGTCGGGGTGGAACGCTCGATCGGCTTCGCCCAGGGCGGGCGCGAGCGCCGGACGGCGCTGCCGCGCTCCGCGGCCGGGGCCCTGCTGTACCGGCAGGACGTCGACGCATACCTCTTCCACACCGCCGCGCTGCACGGCGCCCGGGTCCGCCAGCAGGCCAAGTTCGTCAAGGCCGAGGTGACCGCGGACCGGGTGCTGGTGACGACGGCGCGCGGCGAGACGTTCTCGGCCCGCTTCCTGGTGGACACGAGCGGCCGCGACTCGGCCGCGCTGGCCGCGCTCGGCGCCGAGGTGCGCGAGGGGGCCGCGGCGGACGGACCGCGGACGCGTACGGTGCACACCCATCTGATCGAGACGGGCCTGCCCGCCTCGGACGGGACCACGCACCACCTGTTCGACGGCGGCTGGCTGACGGTCACCCCGTTCACCGGCGGCGGGGTCAATCCCGTGACCGGCGTGCGCTTCACGGTGGACGCCGACCGCTTCGAAGGGGGCGAGGATCCGGAGCGGGAGTTCCGGGCCCTGCTGGAGCGGGTGCCCGGGCTGCGGCCGGCCCGGATCGCGGCGGTGCAGCCCTGGTACTCCACCGGGGTGCAGCAGTACGTCCGCGAGCAGCGTGCGGGGGACCGCTGGTTCGCGCTCGGCGCGAGCGCCGGTTTCACCGATCCGTTCCTCGCCGGCGAGCTGGTCCACGAGTTGCAGGTGGTGAACGCGCTGGCGTGGCGGCTGATCAAGGCCCTCGCCGCGGACGACCTGCGCGGCACCTGCTTCGCCGAGGTGGCCGCGCTCGACGAACGCCTGCGCTCGGCGCACACCAGGACGGTCGCCGACTTCCTCGGAGCCTGCGCCGACCCGGCACGTCTGGACCGGTTCGTCGAGCGCTGGGAGCTGGCCGGTTTCTACGCGACGCTGCGGCTGCGGGACGCGGTCGTGTCCCTGCCCGGTTCCGACGGCCCGGCGCTGGCGTACGAGGGTCTCGTGCCCGACGACGACCTGGAGACGCTGCGAGAGATGACCCCGCCTGCGTTCCGGTCGGGTATGACCGCGTTGCGCGAACCGGGCCGCGGCATCACCGCCGTGGGCCGGCTGCGTGCGGCGGCCCGGACCAGCCCCTCCCCCGAGATCCAGCGGCTGCTGCTGGCCGCCACCCCCGACCTAGTGCGAGGCCGCCTGTGAACGCCACGACCGACCATGACGTCATCGTGCTGGGAGCCGGGATCGCCGGCTCCATGCTCGGCGCGATCCTCGCCCGGCACGGCGCGTCGGTCCTGCTCGTGGACGCGGGCTCGCACCCGAAGTTCGCGGTCGGCGAGTCGACGATCCCCGAGACGCTTGTCACGCTCCGGATGATCGCCGAGCGGTACGACGTGCCCGAGATCGCGACGCTGACGAACACCAAGTTCCTCATGGAACAGGTCAACACCTCGTTCGGGGTGAAGGACCACTTCGGCTTCCTGCTGCACCGCGAGGGCGAGGAGCCGGATTGGCGTGAGGCCGTCCAGCTGAGCACGGGCGGCGGGGTGTACAAGACCAGTCACCTGTTCCGGCAGGACACCGACACCCACCTGTTCCACGCCGCGGTCCGCCACGGCTGTGTGCCCAAGCTGAACCACCTGGTCTCCGACGTGGAGATCGAGGACGACCACGTCGCCGTGGTGGGCACCGACGGGAGCCGGATCACCGGTCGCTACCTGGTGGACGCGAGCGGCTTCCGCTCGCCGCTCGCCGCGAAACTGGGGCTGCGCGAGGAGCCGTCCCGGCTCAAGCACCACTCCCGGTCGCTGTTCAGCCACATGATCAACGTGCGGCAGGACGAGGTGCTGGGCCACACCGGCGACCAGTGCCCGCCGACGCGCTGGTACGACGGCACGATGCACCACACCTTCGACCGCGGCTGGTTCTGGGTCATCCCGTTCGACAACAACCCCGCGTCCCGCAACCCGCTGGTCAGCGTGGGGGTGACCCTGGACGAGCGCAAGTACCCGAAGAACCGGGACCTCACGCCCGAGCAGGAGTTCTTCGAGCTGGCCTCGCGGTTCCCGGCGGTGAAGCGGCAGTTCGAGAACGCCGTCTCGGTGCGGGAGTGGGTGTCCACCGAGCGGCTGCAGTACTCCGCGACCCGCTCGGTGGGGGCCCGCTGGTGCCTGATGTCGCACGCGGCGGGCTTCATCGACCCGCTGTACTCACGGGGCATCTCCAACACCGCGAACGTGGTGAACGTCCTGGCCCACCGGCTGCTGGGGGCGCTGCGCGAGGACGACTTCACCGAGGAGCGCTTCGAGTACGTGGAGCGGGTGGAGCAGGGACTTCTCGACTACAACGACGCCCTGGTGAACGCCTCGTTCATCTCCTTCGGCCACTATCCGCTGTTCAGCGCGGTGTTCCGGGCCTGGACGCTGGGCACCGTGTTCAGCGCCAACCGGCTGCAGGCCGCCATGATGCGGTTCCGGCGCACGGGCGACCCGGAACACCTGGCGGCCCTGGAGGACAACGACTATCCCGGCCTGTGGTGGCCCGACGCCCGCTACCTCGAGCTGCTGGACGCGGTCGTCGAGCAGACCTCGCGCTACGAGCGGGGCGAGGTGACCGGCGACGAGGCGGCCCGGCATCTCTTCCGCCGGCTGTCCTCGGCCGACTTCGTCCCGAAGCCGTTCGGTTTCGCCGACATCGAGCACCGCTTCCTGCGGCCCACGCCCGGGCGGATGGTCTCGCTGCTGAAGTGGGCCCTCACCGAGGCACCGGATGACGTGCGCGATCTGTATCTCGGCCCGGTGAAGGAGTCGCTGAAGGGCCTCGTCGCCGGACGACGGCCGGCGTAGGGGCGGCCGATGACCACCGTGGACAGCGATCCGAGGTATGTGGACGCCTCCGAATACCGCACGCTGATGGGCGGGTTCCCAACCGGAGTCGTGGTCGTCACCACGACCGGCGACGACGGGACACCGTACGGCCTGACCTGTTCTTCCCTGTCGAGCGTGACCGTGCAGCCGCCGACTCTGCAGGTGTGTCTGATGTCCACCAGCAAGGTGCTGGCGGCGATCCTGGGCAACCAGCGGTTCGCGGTGAACCTGCTGCATGCCCGGGCCCGTGAGGCGGCATCGGTGTTCGCCTCGCCCGTCGACCGGTTCGCCGTGGTGCCCTGGCGGCCGACCCCCCGGCTGGGCCTGCCGTGGCTGCACCGGGACGCGTTCGCCGTGGCGGAGTGCAGGCTGACCCGGACGCTGGAGATCGGCGACCACACCATGCTGTTCGGCGAGGTGGCGGCCGTGGACCACGCCGACGACGTACCGCTCCTGTACGGCAGGCGGCAGTACTCGGTCTGGCCCGGGGACTAGGGGCAGACGGTCCGGAAACGGACACAGGAGACAGAAGGTGGGGGTGCCGGCGAAGGGAACTTCGCCGACACCCCCACCTTCTGTCGTGGGACGCCCTGTGCCGGCCGGATCAGCGGCGGGACGCGACGAACGCCGCCAGGCGGTCCAGGGCCTCATCGATCTCGGCCGGACCGACGGCGCTGCACGACAGGCGCAGCCGCCGGTCGGCGTCCGGATGGTCGTAGAAGTGCCGCATCGGTACCCAGAGCACGCCGTGCTCCTCGGCGGAGTGCTCCAGCGCCGCATCGTCCGCGACGAACGGCACGTCCATCACGACGAAGAAGCCGCCGCCCGGGGTGTTCCAGCGCACTGCGCCGCCGGCGGGGAAGCGTGCCGCCAGTCCGTCGAGCAGATGGTGGAGATTGCGCTGGTACACCGCGCGTTCCGCGGTGTTGGCGGCGACCAGGCTGCACCCGTGGGTCACCAGGTGCCCGCCGACGACGGCCTGCGCGACCGGGGATGTGTTCACCGTGAGCATGCCCTTGATCTTGGCGAGTTCGTCGGCGAACAGGCCCAGGCCGCCGTCGGCGGCCTCGACCGGGGTGTCGGCCACGACATAGCCGACGCGGGCGCCGGGCAGGCACGTCTTGGCGAACGAACCGAAGTAGACCACCCGGCGGCCGGTGTCGAGTGCCTTCAGGGTCGGCAGGTGCTCCCCGCCGTGGAACAGCCCGTAAGGGTTGTCCTCCAGAAGCAGCAGGTCGAGCGCCGCCGCCGCGTCCAGCAGGGCGTGCCGGGTGGTGAGGTCCATGCTCAGCCCGGACGGGTTGGCGAAGTCCGGCATGACATAGCAGGCGCGCGGGCGCCGCCCCTCGGCGCGCAGCCGGGTCACCGTACGGGCGAGCGCGTCGAGGTCGACTCCGTCCGTGCCTCCGGGTACCGGCACCACGGGCATGTCGACCAGGGCGGCCGCCCCGGTCAGGCCCACATAGGTCGGGGCGACGGCGAGCAGCACGTCCCGCGGGTCCGCGCGCAGCGCCCGCAGGGTCAGCACCATCGCCTCCTGGCAGCCGACAGTGACCACCACGGACTCCGGGTCCACGTCGATCCCCTCGTCGACGTGAAGCATCCGGGCGACCAGGTCGTGGATGACGCCCTTGGTACGCCCGTACTGGAACAGGGTCCTGCGCACCTGATCGGGGGTGAACCCGCGGTCGGCGGCGAGGTGGTGCCGGTACGCGGCGAGGTACCGCTCCGGCGCGCGTGCGTCGAAGAGGTCCTCGTGCGGCCGGCCGGCAGCCAGCGAGATGGCGTCGGGGTAGCGGTGCGACACCTCGTTGAGGAAGTTCATCGACTCCAGCACCGGCTCGGCCAGCGCGGGATGCAGTTCCCCGGCCCGCAGCAGGGCGGAGCGGACCGGGGCGGCCGCGGCCTCGCTCATCGGTTCTGCCCGGTGAGCGAGGCTTCCTCCACCGCCTCGTAGAGCGCCCTGATGTTGCCGCTGCCGAAGTTGCGGGCGCCGAAGCGCTCGATGACCTCGTAGAACAGCGTGCCGCTCGGGTGCGTGGAGCGGGTGAAGATCTGGTACAGCTGACCGTCGTGGTCCTCGTCGACCAGGATGTCGAGATCCTGGAGTTCGGCGACCGGGTGCCGGGCCGGCGTGAGGCGCTCGGTGAGCCGGTCGTAGTAGGTGTCCGGGGTGTCCAGGAAGCCGACGCCGCGCTCGCCGAGGACGGCGACGGAGCGGACGATGTTGTGGGTGGAGAACGCCACGTGCTGGACGCCGGCCCCGCCGTTGTCCCGCAGGAAGCGGTCTATCTGCCCGGCGTCGGCGCCGGTGTCCGGCTCGATCAGGGTGAGGGTGACGTCACCGGACGGGCTCTGCACCACCTTGGAGTCCATCGCCTGGGTGCCCACCGCGATGCGCTCCGCGAAGGTCATCCGGAAGCCGAGGGTGCGCTCGTAACGCTCCACGGTGGGGCCGAGGTCACCGGCATCCAGGCAGACGGCGAAGTGGTCGACCCGCTCCAGGCAGGTGGACGAGGCCGGCTGCGGGGTGAGTGCGCCGAACCCCGGCAGCCACATCCCCTCGGTGCCGACGGGCGGTTGCACCAGGGTGTGCACCACGTCGCCGAAGGCGGCGACGGCCGCGAGCGTCGCTCCGCCGGCGTCGGCCGGGGCCTGTGTGGAACGGGCGCCGGCCGCCACCGCCGCCCGGTGGGCACCGGCCGCGTCGGCGGTGCGCAGCGCGATGTCCGCCACGCCGAATCCGTGCCGCTCGGTGAACTCCCGGGTGTGCGGGCCCTCGGTGACCAAGGCGGCGATGTCGTTCACGCCCACGGCGACCGTGCGTCCCCCGCCGGGCAGCGCCCTGTCACCCCGCACCACGAAGCCGTAGCGCTCCACCAGTTCGGCCACGGCCTCGTCGGCGTCGGGGGCATAGAACTCGAGGTGGTTGAGTGTGACGTCGGTGGCGTGCTCCGTCACGTCGGTCGGTGACTGCATCGGAATCCTTTTGTTAGAGACTTACGAGTTCTTTGAGGCGTACGCGGCTCTTCGCGAGCCGCACAGCGACAGGGCGAGGGAAGTCACCGCGCCGCTACTTCGCCTCCAGCACGGAGAAGGCGGAGTCCGGCACGGCACGCACGGCGGAGAGGGTGTAGCCCGCCTCGGCGAGCAGCGCCTCGAACTCCCGGGCCGTACGCTCCCGGCCGCCGGTGAGCACCATCATCCCGATGTCGCTCCACTTGCTCGGGTGCCACGAACCGTCCTCGGGCACCAGCATCTCGACGATCATCAGTCGGCCGCCGGGTTCGAGCGCGGCGCGCGAGGCCCTCAGGATCGACACGCACTGTTCGTCGGTCCAGTCGTGCAGCACGCTGCAGATCAGATGGGTGTCGGCGCCTTCCGGGACGCGTTCGAAGAAGTCGCCGGCCGCCAGCTCGCAGTCCCGTCCGTCGAAGGTGCCGGCGGCGCGGACGCTCGCCACCACGGCGGGCCGGTCGAACAGCACGCCCCGCAGCTGCGGTGCGCGGCGCAGGATCGCGTCGAGCTGGTAGCCGTCCCCGCCGCCGAGGTCCATCACCGTGCCGCACTCGCTCCAGTCGGTGTCGGTGGCGAACCGCGGATACAGCCGCGCGGCCCGCTCCCTCATCCGTTGCAGGAACGCCTGGTCGGAGGCGCCGTCGGCGTCCTTGTGAGCGAAGAAGCCGCCGTGCTGGTCGTCGAAGACCGACCTGCCGGAGCGGAACGTGTCGATGCCCTGCAGCCAGGCGCGCTGGCTCTCCACGTTCAGCAGCGACGTACGGACGCTGCCCTCGACCCCGGCGCGCAGCCGGTGCCCGGCCGGGGTGAGCCGGAAGACGCCGGCGCCTTCCTCGGTGAGCACGCCGACGGAGGCCAGAGCGCGCAGCAGCCGGTGGAGGGCATCGGGGTGGGCGCCGACGGCGTCGGCGATCCCGTCGGCGGCACGCGGGCCGTCGGCGAGGACGTCGGCCACGCCGAGTTCGGCGGCGATGCGCAGGACGTGCGGGAGGATCGCCACGCAGCTGTCGTCGATCAGGCCGAGATAGTCGTCGAGCAGCAGTGCGGGCTGCGGCGCCGGCTCAGGCACTCGCGTCCTCCATGGCGCGGACCAGGCTGCGCGGGCGCAGGTCGGTCCAGTGGGCGTCGATGTAGTCGAGGCACGCCTGGCGCGAGTCCTTGTCGTGCGCGACGCTCCAGCCGGCGGGCACATCGGCGAAGGCCGGCCACAGCGAGTGCTGGCCCTCCTCGTTGACGAGCACGAGGTAGCTGGCGTCGTTGTCCTCGAACGGGTTGGTCATCGTTCCGTTTCCTTTCCTGTCGGATTCTGGGCCGGGTTCTCGGTGAGGTTCGGGGTGGGGTGGGCGCGGGCGCGGTGCGCGAGGTCGCGCAGCCGGTCGGAGACGCAGCGGCCGATGGCGGCCAACGCTCCCGGGTCGGTCAGCATCAGGCCGTGGTCGACGTCGACCTGGTGGCGGCGGATGGCGCCGGTGACGTACGGCTGCCAGTCGCCGGCGGTCGGCCAGTCCGCGCCACGTCCGCCGGTGGCGGCGACGAACAGCAGGTCGCCGTCGAACACCTCCGGGGCGAAGTTCTGCTGCGCGAGGAAGTTGCGCCGGAACACCTCGACGGCCAAGGCCAGTTGGCGCTCGTCGAGGGTGGCCAGCGCGCTGCCGCCGCGCTCCAGCACGGCGCGGGCGGCGGGCACGGTCAGCGGCTCGGTACGGTCCCAGGTGTGCCCGGCGTAGTGCAACAGGCCGGTCAGGACGGCGTGCGTGTCCGGGGTGTAGTCGCGCGCTCCGTCGAAGCGCGGGTAGGCGTCGAGGATCGCGAGCAGGGCGACCTCCTCTCCCCGGGACTGCAGCCGGGTGGCGAGCCGGTGGGCGAGCACACCGCCGAAGGACCAGCCGAGCAGATGGACCGGGCCGTGCGGCTGCACCTGGCGGATCTGTGCGGCGTAGTCGTCCGCGATGTCCTCCAGCGTGGCGCCGGGTACGGGGGTGCCGGACGCTCCGTCCAGGCCGCGGGACTGCAGGGCGTACACCGGGTGTTCCCGGCCGAGATGGCGCAGCAGACCGCTGTAGCACCAGCCGAGTCCGGCGGCCGGGTGCACGCAGAACAGCGGTGCGCGCCGGCCCGTCGGACGCAACGGCAGCACGACGTCGAGTCCGCCGCCGGGTGCCTCGCCGAGGCGCTCGGCGAAGGCGGCGACGGTGGGCGCGGTGAACAGCGTACGGATGCCCGTCTCCACACCGAGCACCTCCCGCACCCGTCCGATCAGCCGGGCCGCGAGCAGCGAGTGGCCGCCCAGATCGAAGAAGTCGTCGTGGACACCGATCCGGTCCAGGCCGAGGATGTCGGCGAAGAGCCCGCACAGCACCTCCTCCCGGGGCGAACGCGGGGCGCCGGCCGGGTCGGTGCTGGGCGGCGCGGGCGCGGGAAGCGCCCGCCGGTCGAGCTTGCCGTTCGGGGTGAGCGGGAGCCGGTCGAGCACGACGACGGCCGACGGGACCATGGCGTCGGGCAGATGTGCGGCGGTGTGCTTGCGCAGGGCCTGCGGGTCGGTGTCCTCGCCCGGAGCGGGTACGACGTAGCCGACGAGCCGGTTCTCGCGCAGCACGACCTCCGCGTGGCGTACGGCGGGGTGGCGTTCCAGTACGGCGGCCACCTCGCCCGGTTCGATCCGCTGTCCGCGCAGTTTCACCTGGTCGTCGGTGCGGCCCGCGTACTCCAGCGCCCCGTCGTGGCGCAGCCGGGCCAGGTCGCCGGTGCGGTACAGGCGGGCGCCGGGCGGGCCGTAGGGGTCGGCGACGAACCGCTCGGCCGTGCGGCCGGGCTGGGCGAGGTAGCCGCGAGCCAGCTGGCGGCCCCCGAGGTACAGCTCACCGGTGACGCCGATCGGCACCGGCCGCAGCGCGCTGTCCAGGACGTAGGTGCGCGTGTTCCACACCGGCCGGCCGATGGGCACCGTGTCGCCTCCGTCGCACCGCCAGGCGGTGACGTCGACGGATGCCTCGGTAGGTCCGTACAGGTTGTGCAGGCCGGCGTCCAGGGTGGCCAGGCAGCGGGCGGCCAGCTCGGCGGGCAGGGCCTCGCCGCTGCAGATCACCCGGGTCAGGCTGGTGCAGGCGGCTGCGGCGGGCTCGTCGAGGAAGGTCCGCAGCATCGACGGCACGAAGTGGACGGTGGTGACACGTTCGGCGGCGATCAGCGCGGCGAGGTAGGCGGGGTCACGGTGGCCGTCGGGGCGGGCCACCACCAGGGTGGCGCCCTGGAGCAGCGGCCAGAGGAACTCCCAGACGGAGACGTCGAAGCCGGCCGGGGTCTTCTGGAGCACCCGGTCCTCGGGGGTCAGACGGTACGCGTCCTGCATCCAGGCGAGCCGGTTGACGATGCCCTCGTGCGGGACGACGACGCCCTTGGGCCGGCCCGTCGATCCGGAGGTGTACAGCACATACGCCGGGTGCCCGGGACGCAGCCCGCGATCGCCGAGGTCGTCGCCGGCGCCCGGGTCCGGCGTACCGGACGGCTCGGCGCGCAGGGCGATCCGGGGGAACCCGCCGGGCAGCTCGGTGGTGCCGTCGAGGGTGAGGACGACGTCCGGGGCGGACTCCTCGGTCATGAGGCGCAGCCGCTCCGCCGGCTGGCCCGGGTCCAGCGGCAGGTAGGCGCCGCCCGCCTTGAGCACGGCAAGGACGGCGACGACGAGTTCGACGGAGCGGGGCAGGGCGAGCCCCACCAGCCGCTCGGGGCCGACGCCGTGATCCACCAGGCGGCGGGCCAGCCGGTTGGCGCGGGCGTTGAGTTCGCCGTACGTCACCTGCTCGCCCTCGAAGACGACCGCCGTGCGGGCGGCCGAGCGGGCCGCCTGGTCCTCGAACAGCCGGGGCAGGCACAGGTTCGGCACGGCGTGGCCGGTGTCGTTCCAGTCGTGGACGACGCGCCGTTCCTCGGCGGGGTCGAGCAGCCGTACGGCGGAGACCGGCGCGTCCGCGGCGGCGGCGAACCGGGTGAGCACCTGTCCGAGCCGGGCCACCAGGTCACGAGCCGTGTCCGCCGGGAAGAGGTCGGCGCGATGGGCGATGCGCAGCCGCAGCCGTTCGCCGGGCACCACCACCAGGGTCAGCGGGTAGTGGGTGGCGTCCTCGACGCTCATCGACGTCGCCAGCATGTCGTCGGCGCCGGCCTTCAGGCCGTCCCGGTCGACCGGGTAGCTCTCGAAGACAACCAGTGTGTCGAACAGTCGGTCGAGGCCGGACCAGCGGGTCACCTCGGCGAGCGAACGGTGCTGGTGGCCGGTGAGTGCCGCCTGCTCCCGCTGCACGCGCGCCAGCAGGGCCGACAGGGGCTCCGCCGGGTTGAACCGGATACGGACCGGCAGGGCGTTGATGAACAGCCCGACCATCTGGTCCGCCGCGGGAATCTCGGGCGGCCGGCCGGCGACGATCGCGCCGAAGACGACGTCGTCCTGGCCGGTGGCGTGCCGCAGCAGGGTGCCCCAGGCGCACTGCACGACCGTGTTGAGCGTCGTGCCGTTGCGCCGGGCGAGCGCCGCCAGGTCGGTGGTGACGTCGGTGGGCAGCAGGCATTCGGCGGCCTCCGGAAGCACCGCCCCGCGGGCCGGGTCGGGCGGGGCCATGAACGTCCCGGCGGCAAGTCCCTCCAGCGCCTGCCGCCATGCGTGTTCGGCGGCGGCCGCGTCCCGGTCGGCCAGCCAGGCCAGATAGTCCCGGTAGGGCGGCGCGGGCGGGAGCTGCCGGCCGGTGTAGAGGGCGAACAGCTCGCGCACCGCGATCGCCAGCGACCAACCGTCCAGCAGGATGTGGTGGTGCGTCAGGACAAGACGGTGTTCCCGCTCGCCGGTGCGCACCAGCGTGCAGCGCAGCAGCGGCCCCTTGGCGGGGTCGAACGGGCGCACCCGGTCCGCGGTGAGCAGCCGGTCGTACGCGTCCTCGCCGGCCTCGCGCAGGTCCGTCTCGGTCCACGGCACGGAGACCGCGCGCGGCACCACCTGCGCGGGCACGCCGGACTTGCCGAAGCGGAAGGAGCCACGCAGGTTCGGGTGCCGGCGCAGCAGGGCCTCGACCGCGCCGCGCAGCCGGCCGGCGTCGACGCCCCCGCTCAGGGTGAGCGTCAGCTGGACGTTGTAGACCTCCGTCCCGGACGGGTCGAACAGGGCGTGGAAGAGCAGCCCTTCCTGCAGCGGGGTCAGCGGGAGGACGTCCTCGATCCGTGACCCGGAGCGCGCCGCGGTACCTGTTCCGGTCTGTGATCCGCGCATGTCAGTGGCCCTCCTCGTCGAAGTCGAAGGAGTCGGGATCGTCTTCTTCGAGTTCACCC
Source organism: Streptomyces sp. NPDC020362 (assembly GCF_040642095.1). Taxonomy (NCBI): domain Bacteria; kingdom Bacillati; phylum Actinomycetota; class Actinomycetes; order Kitasatosporales; family Streptomycetaceae; genus Streptomyces; species Streptomyces sp. NPDC020362. Next base: position 26,117 of record NZ_JBFAET010000035.1, on the reverse strand, counting down.
AGTTCGTCCTCGAACAGGTCCAGGTCGTCCTGGCTGAGGTCGGCCAGGCTGACGTCCGACGGTGTCGGCGCGGAGCGGACGGGGGACGCGGCGCAGACGGTGAGCCGGTCCAGTACGGCGAACCAGGTGTCCACCAGGTCGGCCGCGGCGTTGTCCGGCAGGAGCGCGCCGGCCCAGGCGAGACCCACGACGAGCCGGTCGTCCCGCACCATCGCCGTGATTTCCAGGCCGTGCGCCACGGGCAGCGCGGGGTCGGCCGCGCCTCCGAAGGCACCGGGCTCGGGTGCCACGGACCAGCCGGCCGCGGGGGCGTCAGCGCCTCCGAAGCGGCCCAGGTAGTTGAAGGCAGCCTCCGGTGTCACCGCGTCGGCCAGCAGGGACCGGCCCTGCGCCGAGAGGTGACGCAGCAGCCCGAACCCGGTGCCCTTCTCGGGGACCGCGCGCAGCTGGTCCTTGAGGTGCCCGAAGGCCCGGCCGAGGGCGACGTGGTCGTACGGCTCGGTGTTCCAGGTCCCCGGGCCGGTGTCCAGGCGGACGGGATACACGCTGGTGAACCAGCCGACAGTCCGTGTCAGGTCGATCGCGGGATCGGTCTCGTCGCGTCCGTGGCCCTCCAGGTCCAACCGCACCGCACCGGTGGTGGCACCGGTGCGCCGGGTGCGCCAGTCGGCGAGCGCGAGCGCGAGGGCGCCGAGCAGCACCTCGCCGGTGGTGGCGTTCAGCGCGGCCGGCACGGTCGTCAGCAGCGGTGCGGTCCGCTCGGCGGACAGGCGCCCGCTGTGATGCCGTACGGCGGACTCGGTGTCGCGTGCGGGGTCCACGGGGCCGTCCAGCAAGGGGGCGGCCGGGGCCGTCATGCCTGTCCAGAAAGGCAGTTCGTCCTCCCGCTCCCGGGCCTGTCCGGGCAGCAGGTGGGCCCACTGCCGCAGCGAGGTCCCGGTGTCCGGCAACTCGCCGGTGCGCCAGGCGGTGTCCAGGTCGGAGAGCAGGATCTGCCAGGACACGGCGTCCACGACCAGGTGGTGCAGGACGAGGACGAGCCGGCCGCTGCGGCCGGGGCGGTCGAGCCAGACCGCCTGCGCCATCACACCCTGCCGGGGGGCCAGCCGGTCGCGGGCCGCCTCGGTGAGCGCGGGCAGCTCGGCGAGCTCGCCGTGCGCGTACCGCAGCAGATCGGCGGCCCGGACCGTGCCCGCCGGGCGGATGGTCGTCGTCCACGTCTGCCCGGCGCGCTCGTCGTGCCCCTCGGTGGTGAGGACGGTCCTGAGCGCGGCGTGCTGATCGAGGAGTTGTTGCAGCAGCCGCTCCACGGTGTCCCGGTCCAGACCGCGCGGGGTGCGGATCCACAGCGACTGGCTGAACCGGTCGACGGGGCCGCCGCGTTCGGCGAGCCAGTGTGCCATCGGCGTCAGCGGCAGATCTCCGTCCTCCGCCATGGTGACGGCCGCCGTCGGGGTGCTGCCCGCCACCGCCGCGAGCGCGGCCACGGTCCGCCGGTCGAACACGTCACGCACCGTCAGGTTCACGCCCTCGGCGCGGGCCCGGCTGACCAGGCGTATGGAGGTGATGCTGTCGCCGCCCAGGTCGAAGAACCCGTCGTCGACGCCGACCTCGGGGACTCCGAGTACCTCGGCGAAGACTCGGCACAGCACAGCCTCGACCGCGTTCGACGCCGCACGCGCGGTTGTGACGGTGGTCTGCGGTTCGGGCAGGGCCGCGTGGTCGAGCTTGCCGTTCACGGTCAGCGGCAGCCGCTCAAGGACGACCACGGCCGACGGGACCATGTAGTCCGGCAGCGCCGCGGCCAGCATGCGCCGCAGGTCGCCTCCGTCGACGCCGGCCTCGGCCGGCACGGCGTAGCCGACCAGTCGGCCCGATTCCCTCTGGACGACGACGGCGTGGGCGACCTCGGGCAGCGCGGTCAACGCGGCCTCCACCTCGCCGAGCTCGATGCGGTGGCCGCGCACCTTCACCTGGCCGTCGCCGCGCCCGAGGAACTCCAGGCCCTCGGCGCCCCAGCGGGCCAGGTCGCCGGTGCGGTACATGCGGCTGCCCGGCGGACCGTAGGGGTCGGCCACGAACCGGGACGCGGTCAGACCGGGCCGGTCATGGTATCCGCGTGCCAGACCCGCGCCGGCCACGTACATCTCTCCCGGTACACCGGGCGGGACCGGACGCAGCCGTTCGTCGAGGACGCGGACGGTCAGGTCGGCCAGCGGGGTGCCGATCGGGCTGCCGAGCCGGGCGCGGACGTCGGCAGGGCTCAGGGCCCGGGCGGTGACGTGCACGGTGGTCTCGGTGATGCCGTACATGTTGATCAGCAGCGGCGCGTCGGCGGGGCGGGCGGCATACCAGGCGTCCAGGCGCCGGGTGTCGAGCGCCTCACCACCGAACACGACTGCCCTTACGGGCAGTTCGCCCCCGGAAGGCACGGCGGACAGCAGATGGAACGCCGACGGCGTCTGGCTGAGCACCGTGACCCGCTCCTGGGTCAGCAGGCGCAGGAAGTCCTCCGGGGAGCGGCTGACCTCGAACGGTACGACGACCAGGCGCCCGCCGTGCAGCAGAGCCCCCCACAGCTCCCACACGGAGAAGTCGAACGCGTAGGAGTGGAACAGCGTCCACACGTCCGACGCGGTGGGCCGCAGGTGCCCTTCGGTGGCCGCGAACAGGCGCAGCACGTTCCGGTGGGTCACCACGACGCCCTTGGGGCGTCCGGTGGAGCCGGAGGTGTAGATCAGGTAGGCGGCGTTGTCCGGGTGGGTGCCGGGATCGGGCAGCGGGGCATCGGAGTGGGCCGCAGCGTCGCCGACGGTGACCGCGGGCTGCCCCGCGGCCAGCCGGTCCGCGCACTCGGCGGCGACGACGGTGACTGCCGGCCGGGTGTCCTCGGCGACGAGGGCGATCCGCCGGGCGGGGTGTGCCGGGTCCAGCGGCACATAGGCGGCGCCGGTCTTCAGCACCGCGAGCACCGCGACGACCAGGTCCGCCGAGCGCGGCAACAGCAGGGCCACATGGCGCTCGGGTCCGGCTCCGTGCTCGCGCAGCAGCCGGGCCAGGCGGTTGGAGCGCCCGTCCAGCTCCCGGTAGCTCAGCCGCTCAGTACCACAGGTCACCGCCGTGGCGTCCGGTGTGCGGGCCGCCTGGGCCGCGAACCGGGCGGCGAGTGTGCCGTCCCCGGGCAGCGGCTGCGGGACGGGCATGAGCGCACCGCGCTCGCTGTCGTCGAGCAGGTCGAGGTCACCGATCGGGCACCGCGGGTCGGCCGCGACGCCCTCCAGCAGCCGGACGAAACGCCGGGCGATCGCCTGTGCCGTGGTGGCGTCGAACAGGTCGGTGCGGTACTCGACGACGCCGTCGAGTCCGGCGGGTTCGCCCTCGCCGTCCCGCGACTCCTGGACGTGCACGGTCAGGTCGAAGCGGGCGACCTCCACCGGCACCTGGGCGGCGGCGATCTCCAGCCCGGGCATGCGCAGTTCGGCACCGGGTGTGTTCTGCAGGGCCAGCATCACCTGGAACAGCGGCTGCCGGGAGCGCGACCGCTCGGGGTTGAGCACCTCGACCAGCCGCTCGAAGGGCACGTCCTGGTGGGCGTAGGCAGCCAGGTCGGTCTCCCGGACCCGGTCGAGGAGCGTGGCGAAGTCCGGGTCGCCGGAGGTGTCCGTGCGCAGCACCAGCGTGTTGACGAAGAACCCGACCAGATCGTCCAGGGCTACGTCGGTGCGGCCGGCGACGGGGGCACCGACCGGGACGTCGGTGCCGGCGCCGAGCCGGGTCAGCAGCGCCGCCAGGCCCGCGTGCAGGGCCATGAACACCGTTGCCTGGCGGTCCTGGGCCAGTTCCGTGAGCCGGCGGTGGGTGCCGGCACCGACGGAGAACGCGATACGGGCACCTTGGTGGTCCGGAACCGGTGGCCTGGGACGGTCCAGCGGCAGCGGCAGCTCCTCGGGCACGCCCGCGAGCGTCCGGCGCCAGAAGTCGACCTGGCGGGCGGCCGCGCTGTGTTCGTCGGACTCGTCGCCGAGCAGCTCGCGCTGCCACAGCGTGTAGTCGGCGTACTGCACGGGCAGCGGCGCCCAGTCCGGGGCCCGGCCCTCGCGCCGGGCCGCGTAGGCGGCGGCCAGGTCGCGGGCCAGCGGCGCGAGCGACCAGCCGTCGCCGGCCACGTGGTGCAGCAGCAGGAGCAGCACGTGCTCCTCCCGGCCGAGCCGGAACAGTGTGGCACGCAGCGGTGGTTCAGTGCTCAGGTCGAAGGCGTACCCGGCCGCTCGGGCCAGGTCGTCGGCGAGCCTGGACTCGCTGCTGTCCGCGGTCTCGAAGGGGGCGGGGCCGGCGACGAGGATCCGCTGGCGGGCGGATCCGCCGTCCTCGGCGAACACGGTGCGCAGGGTCTCGTGCCGGGCCACCACGTCGGTGAGCGCGGCGGACAGCGCGGCGGTGTCCAGCCGGCCGCGCAGCCGCAGCGCGAGCGGGAAGTTGTAGACGGCGCTGGAGCCGTCGAGCCGGGCCAGGAACCACAGGCGCTGCTGGGCGAAGGACAGCGGCACGACGTCCGGACGCGGGTACGGGGCGAGCCGGGGCCGGTCGCCGGCGGCACTCTCGATCAGCCGGGCCAGCTCCGCGACGGTCGGTGCCTCGAACAGGTGCCGTACCTCGATGTCGACGTCGAACACCTCCCGGATCCGGCTGATGAGCCGTACCGCGAGCAGCGAATGCCCGCCCAGGGCGAAGAAGGCGTCGTCGACGCCGACCCTTGGCAGCCCCAGGACCTCGGCGAACAGACCGCACAGCAGTTCCTCGCGCGGGGTGCGCGGGGACCGCCCGCCGCCCTGCGTCAGATACTCGGGGGCGGGCAGGGCCGCACGATCGAGCTTGCCGTTCGGCGTCAGGGGGAAGGCGTCGAGGGGAACGATGGCCGCCGGGACCAGATGCGCCGGCAGCTTGTCCCGCAGATGGCCGGCGAGCCGTACCACCAGCGCCCCGGCGTCGGCGAAACGGGCCGGATTGTTGGCCAACGGGTTGCGTCCCGGTCCGGGCTCGTACAGCTCCCCGCAGCGCAGCGGCCGTGCGGGGTCGGTGAACAGCACGTCCAGGTCGCCGTCGGTGCCCTGCCCGGACCAGGTCGACTCGGCGCTCAGGCCCAGCCGGCCTGCGAGGGCGGCGAACTCCTCCGGGTGCGGTGCGGTGCCGACGTCCACCGGCCCCGGTGCCGTACCCGCGGGGTGGTCGTCCGCGGCCAGCGCCCGGACGGCGGCCGTCGTGTCACCGGCGGCGAGCAGATCGCGGGCGGCGTTCTCGGCGGCGAGTCGTGCGTTGGGCACCGAGGTGACCCGGACCCGGGCGGTCCCGGCCCGCCCGAGGGCCGCGGACAGGCCGTCGAGGTCGCGCACGTCGCGCCCCCACAGCAGCCGGACCGGGGCCTCGTCCGGACGGACCGGGGCGACGGCCAGGGTGCTCAGGACGACGTCGTAGCGGTGGACGGTCAGTTCGTCGCGCTGAGCGCCCCGCTTGAGCCACACGTCGGCGTGCCTGAACGCGGGCAGGGTCGCCGGGAGTGCGGCGAAGTAGTCGGGGTCGACGAGGAGTTCTTCCTCGGCGCGTACGCCGGAGTCGATCCGGCGGCGCAGTTCGGCCGCGTCCGCGGAACCGCCGCGCAGGAGTTCCACCGCGGTGCGCAGCGTGGGCAGCGTCCGCACGTTGCGGACATCGCCGAGGAACACGGCACCGCCGGGCCGGAGCAGCCGGGCGAGTGCGCGCAGGACGTCCTGGAGGTAGTCGGCGTCGGGGAAGTACTGGACGACGGAGTTGAGCACGATCGTGTCGAAGTACCCCTCGGGCAGCCCCGTGACGTCGTGGGCGGGCTGGGCGCGCAGGGTGATCCGGTCGGCGAAAGGCTGCCCGGCGAGCCGTTCGCGCAGCTTCTCCACGGCCGACTCGGACAGGTCGGTGCCCCAGTATTCGGCGCACTGAGGGGCGACCTTGGCAAGGATCAGTCCGGAGCCGACGCCGATCTCCAGGACCCGCTCGGGCGCCAGGCCGAGGATGCGGTCGACGGCGTCGGCGCGCCACTGCCGCATGTGCTCCAGTGGGATCGGTGCACCGTCGTAGGTGCTGTTCCAGCCCGCGAAGTCCTCGCCGAGGGCGGCGTCACCGTCCGTGCCGTACTGCGCCTCGAAGGCGGCGTGCCACTGGTCGACCTGGCGGGTTCCGGCGGCGGGGTCGCCCGCCGCGTCGGCGTGGTCCTCGACCACGTAGGCGACGAGCCGGTCCCCGTCGGCGACGACGACGGCACCGGCCACCGAGGGGTGCTCGGTGAGCGCGGCCTCGACCTCGCCCGGCTCGACGCGGAAGCCGCGCACCTTGATCTGGTGGTCGACACGCCCGGCGAACTCCAGGGTGCCGTCGGTGCGGCGGCGCGCCAGGTCGCCGGTGCGGTACATCCGGGAGCCGGGGGCGCCGAAGGGGTCGGCGACGAATCGTTCGGCGGTCAGCGCGTGCCGGTTCAGATAGCCGCGCGCGAGTCCGGCGCCGGCGAGGTACAGCTCGCCGACGACTCCGTGCGGGACGGGCCGCAGACGTGCGTCGAGCACGTACACCCGTGCGTCGACCACCGGTGTGCCCAGCGGGGGCACGCCGGCGCCGGACAGCGGGGCGCTCGTGGTGGCGCACACGGTCGTCTCGGTGGGCCCGTAGGCGTTGATCATGCGGCGCCCGGCGGACCAGCGTGCGGTCAGGTCCGGCGGGCAGGCCTCGCCGGCGACGACGAGGGTGACGCCGGGCAGCGCGTCCTCGGGCAGCACCGCGAGCGCGGACGGGGGCAGGGTGACGTGGGTGACACCGTGCTCGGCCACGACGGAGGCGAGGGCGAGTCCCGGGAGCAGCCGCTCGGCCGGCGCCAGCACCAGGGTGGCGCCGGAGAGCAGGCCCATGCAGATCTCCCAGAAGGCCGCGTCGAAGCTGGGCGAGGCGAACTGCAGGACCCGGCTGCCCGGCCCCACCCCGAGCCGTTCGCGCTGGGTGGTCAGCAGGCTGTGCACGCCCCGGTGGGAGGCGACGACGCCCTTGGGCCGGCCGGTCGAGCCGGAGGTGTAGATGAGGTAGGCGGGCGAGTCCGGGTGCGGGCGCACTCCAGGGTCGGTCCCGGGCAGGCCGGTGAGGTCGGGCAACTCGTCGAGCACACAGGTCGGCCGGGCGTCGTCGAGCATGTACGCGATGCGCTCGGCCGGGTAGTCGGGATCAACGGGCAGATAGGCGGCCCCGGCCTTCCAGATGCCGAGCACGGCTGTCACCAGCTCGGGCGAGCGCTTCATGCGCACGGCGACGACGGACTCGGCACCGACCCCGGCCGCGCGCAGCCAGTGGGCCAGCCGGTCGGCCCGCTCGGCCAGTTCGCCGTAGCGGACGACCTGGTCCTCGTGGACGAGGGCGACGGCATCGGGATTCTGGCGGGCCGCCCGGGTGAACAGGGTGACCGTGTCCATCGGTTCGAGGTCGCGACGGCTGTCGTTGTAGCCGTCGAGCAGCTGGTGCCGCTCCGCCGGGCCGACGAGTTCCAACCCGCTCAGCGGGGTGCCGGGTGCGGTGGCGACGGCGTCGAGGAGCCGGACCAGACGGGCGACGACCGACTCCACGGTGGCCGCCTCGAACAGGTCGGTGCTGTATTCGACGACGCCCGTGATGCCGTTCGGCTCCCGGTCGCCGTCGCGCAGCTCCCGCAGGGCGAACGAGAGATCGAACTTGGCGACTCCGGCGCCCGGCGCGACCACCTCGGCGCGCACACCGGGCAGGCCGATCACGGAGCGCTCCATGTTCTGCAGCGCCAGCAGCACCTGGAACATCGGCTGCCGGGCCAGCGACCGCTCGGGGTTGAGCACCTCGACCAGCCGCTCGAAGGGCACGTCCTGGTGGGCGTAGGCAGCCAGGTCGGTCTCCCGGACCCGGTCGAGGAGCGTGGCGAAGTCCGGGTCGCCGGAGGTGTCCGTGCGCAGCACCAGCGTGTTGACGAAGAACCCGACCAGGTCCTCCAGGGCCTCGTCGGTGCGGCCGGCGATCGGGCTGCCCATGGGGATGTCGGTGCCGGCGCCGAGCCGGGTCAGCAGTGCCGCCAGGCCCGCCTGGAGCACCATGAACAAGCTCACGCCGCGCTCGGCGGCCAGTGCGGCCAGGCGCCGGTGCAGGTCGGCGCCGATCTCGACGGGCACCTCGGCGCCCCGGAAGCTCAGCTGCTCGGGGCGGGGCCGGTCGGCGGGCAGCGGGATCTGCTCCGGCAGGCCGTCGAGCGTCTCGCGCCAGAAGTCGAGCTGCCGGCTGATCAGGCTGTCCTCGTCGGACTCGTCGCCGAGCAGTTCGCGCTGCCACAGCGTGTAGTCGGCGTACTGCACGGCCGGCGGCGCCCAGTCGGGGTCCCGGCCCTCGCGCCGGGCCGCGTAGGCGGCGGCCAGATCGCGCTCCAGCGGCCGGATCGACCAGCCGTCGCCCGCGACATGGTGCAGCAGGAACAGCAGCAGGTGGTCGTCGGGGCCGAGGGTGAACAGGGTGGGCCGCAGCGGCGGTTCGGTGTCGAGGTCGAAGGCATGCCGTACGGCGGACTCGACGGCCGCGTCGAGCTCCTGGGGAGCGAGGCGCACCTCGGGCAGCTCCGGCCGGTACGGCGGGAGGATCCGCTGGTACGGCTCACCCGTGGTCTCGGGCAGCACCGTGCGCAGCACTTCGTGCCGGGCGATCACATCGGCGAGCGCGGCCCGCAGCGCGGGCACGTCCAGCTCCCCGGTGAGGCGCAGGCCACGGACGATGTTGTAGGTGGGGCTGGGGCCCTCCAGACGGTGGAGGAACCACAGCCGGCTCTGCGCGTACGACAGCGGGATCCGGTCGGGGCGGGTGCGGGGGCCGAGCGGCGTCCGCTCGGTGCCGGTGCCACCGATCCGGGCGGCGAGCGCGGCCACCGTCGGTGCCTCGAACAGGTCGCGCACGCCGAGTTCCGCGCCGAGCTGCGAGCGGATCCGGCTGACCAGCCGGGTGGCGAGCAGGGAGTGACCGCCGAGGTCGAAGAAGTCCGCGTCGATGCCGACCTCACCGACTCCGAGGACGGCGCAGAACAGGGCGCACAGCCGGGCCTCGGTATCGGTGCGCGGGGCGCGCAGGGCGCCCTCGTGCCGGCCGGGCTCGGGCAGGGCGCGACGGTCCACCTTGCCGTTGGTGGTCAGGGGCAGCTCGTCGAGGAGAACGAACGCCGAGGGCACCATGTACGCGGGCAGCTGCCGGGCGGTGTGCTCGCGCAGGGCGCTCACGTCGACACCCGCACGGTCCGGCACGACATAGGCGACCAGCCTGCCGTCCCGTACCACGACCGCGGCCCGGCCCACCCGGGCGTGGCGGCCGAGGCACGCCTCGACCTCGCCGGGCTCGATCCGGTGGCCGCGGATCTTGATCTGGTCGTCGGCCCGGCCGAGGAAGTACAGGGCGCCGTCGGCCCGGCGGCGGGCCAGGTCGCCGGTGCGGTACATCCGGGAGCCGGGCGGGCCGAACGGGTCGGCGACGAACCGCTCGGCCGTGGCCCTGGGCATGCCGAGGTAGCCGCGGGCCAGACCGGTGCCCGCCAGGTACAGCTCGCCGACGGCGCCGACCGGGACAGGCCGCAGGGCGCCGTCGAGGACGTAGGCGCGCATGTTGTCGAGCGGGGTGCCGATCGGCAGCGAGGACTCCACCGGCCGGGTGGCGTCCACCGCGTGGGCGGTGGCGCCGAGCGTGGTCTCGGTCGGGCCGTACAGATGGCGCAGCTGTGTGCCGGGGCACAGCTTGCGGACGCGTTCCAGGGCGGTGGTGGACACCAGGTCGCCGCCCGTCCAGATCTCGCGGACGCTGGCGAAGGCGTCCGGCTGCTCCTCGGCGAGCAGGGCGAACAGGCCGGCGGTCACCATGAAGCAGGTGATGCGCTGCTCGGTGAGGATCCGGCGGTAGGTGTGCGCGTCGAGGTCGCCCGGGGGCGCGACGACCAGCCGGGCGCCGGTGAGCAGCGGCATCCACAGCTCGTACGTGGAGATGTCGAAGGCGTACTGCGAGTGCAGGAGCACCCGCTCGCCGGGGCCGGAGCGCCAGCGGCGGTCGAGGGCGAGGCCGAGGACGTCGTCGTGGGTGATGCCGATGGCCTTGGGCGTTCCGGTCGAGCCCGAGGTGTACATGATGTACGCCAGCGCGTCCGGCCGCAGCGGCACGTCCGGGGCGTGGTCCGGCATACCGGAGGCGGCGTCGACCCGCAGGACGGTGGCGTTGTGCGCGAACTCGGGGGTGGTGTCGTCGGCGAACAGGACGGCCGCGGAGGTCTCCTTGAGCGTCAGCTGGAGGCGCTCCACGGGGTGCCCGGTGTGCAGGGGGACATAGCTGCCGCCCGCCTTCAGGACGGCGAGGGTCGCCACGACCTGTTCGACCGAGCGTTCCACGCACACGGCGACAGCGGTCTCGGGTCCGACGCCCGCGCCGAGCAGACGGTGTGCGAGCCGGTTGGCCCATGCGTCGAGTTCGGCGTACGTCAGCTCCCGTTCACCGTCGTCGACGGCTACGGCGCCGGGCGTCGCCTGCACCGTCTGCGCGAACCGCTGCGGCACGCCGTCCGCCGCAGGCCGGGCCACGACGGTGTCGTTGACCTCCTCGGTCAGGTGCCGGCGTTCCTCGGGCGACAGCAGGTCCAGCTCCGCCACCGGGCGGTCCAGCCCGTCGGCCGCGGCCCGCAGCAGCCGCAGGAGGCGGGCGCCGAGCGCCTCCGCTTCCTCGGCGGTGAACAGGTCGGGCCGGCAGTCGAGCCTCAGGTGCAGGCTCTCGCGCGGGATCGCGGCGAGCGTCACCGCGTAGTGCGAGGCGTCCCGGCTGCTCAGGCCCAGCATGCGCAGTCCGTCGACCTCGGGCAGCAGGCCACGGTCGACGGGGTAGTTCTCGAAGACCAGGGCGGTGTCGAACAGCTGCGGCACACCGATGGCACCCTGCACGTCGGCGAGCCCGATGTGCTGGTGCTCGATGAGGTCGGCCTGCCGGGCCTGCACCTCGGCACCGAGCTCGGCGAGGGTGGCGGTGGGCCGCAGGCGCACCCGCAACGGCAGTGTGTTGATGAACAGGCCGACCATCTCGTCGACGCCCGGCAGGTCGGCGGGCCGTCCGGAGACGGTGGCGCCGAACACCACGTCGTCACGGCCGGTCAGCGCGCCGAGCAGCACGCCCCAGGCGCACTGGACGACCGTGTTGAGGGTGAGGCCGTGCTCCCGCGCCCGGTCCCGCAGCCGTGCGGTGACATCGGCGGGCAGTTCCAGGGCACGGCGCACGGGCCGTACGGGCGTGTCGCCGTCGGCGGCGATCCGGGTCGGCTCGGTGATGCCGTCGAGGGCGGCTCGCCAGGCCCGCAGCGCGGCGTCGCGGTCGCGATGCGCGAGCCAGGCCAGGTAGGTGCGGTAGGGCCGCACGGCGGGCAGGGCGCGGTCGTCGCCGTGGGTGGCGTAGAGGGCGAACAGTTCGCGCAGTACGAGCGGCAGGGACCAGCCGTCGAAGAGCGCATGGTGGTGGGTGAGCAGGAACAGGTGGCGGCCGGGCGCCGTGCGCACGAGGGTGGCGCGCAGCAGCGGGGGCCGTGCCAGGTCGAAACGCCGGGCGTGGTCCTCGGCGAGCAGTCGCTCCAGTCGGGCCGCTCGCTCATCCTCGGGCAGGACGGTGAGGTCCACGACGGACCAGGGCACGTCCACCGCGCGCGGAATCACCTGCACGGGTTGCTCGACGTCCTGGTGCCAGAACCCGGCGCGCAGGTTGGGATGGCGCGCCAGCAGGGCGCACAGCGCCGCCCGCAGGGCGTCGGCGTCCAGCTCACCCTCGGCCTCGACGGCGAGCTGGACGTTGTAGACGTCGGCTCCGCGGTCGTCGTAGAGCGCGTGGAAGAGCAAGCCCTCCTGCAGCGGCGTCAGGGGCAGGATGTCGGCCAGCCCGGACGTCATCGTGCGTTCCTCCAAGCGGTTTCGAGGCGGTCGATGTCCGCCTGGCTCAGTGAGATCAAGGGCAGGTCGTCCTCGGTGAGGCCGCCTGCGTCCGCCGTCCGCGCATGGTCGGCGAGCGCTTCGAGCGCGGCGAACCAGAGGCCGGCCAGCCGGTCGACGGACTCCTCGTCCAGCAGCCCGGCCGGCCAGGACCAGGTCGCGGTCAGCTCGGGCCCGTCGGCGTGGTCACGGGTGAGGGCGTTGAGTTCGAGGACGTGCGGCGCGGGCATGGCGTCGTCGGCACCGCCGCCGTAGGCACCGGCCTCCGGGACCAGTTCCCAGTCCCGCGCGCCGACGGGTGCCGGGAAGCGGCCCAGGTAGTTGAAGGCCATCTGGGGGCGGCGGGCGTCCAGGCCGAGGAAGCCGAACCCGGCTCCCTGGTCGGGCCTGGCGCGCAGGGCCTCCTTGACCCGGCGCACCGCCTCGGCCAGCGCCGTCCCGTCCCAGGAGTCCGCCTGCGGGTCCAGCCGTACCGGGGCGATGGAGGTGAACCAGCCGACGGTACGGGTCAGGTCGGCGCCCTCGATCAGGTCCTCCCGGCCGTGGCCCTCCAGGTCGGCCAGCACCGGCCCGGGCCCCCGCCAGCGGGTCACGGCCAGAGCGAACGCGGTGAGCAGGATGTCGTTGACCGTGCCGTTGAAGGCGGCCGGTACGTCGCCGAGCAGCGGCCGGACCACCGCGGGGCCCAGCGAGCGGACGAGCCGCCGCAGGGTGCTCTGGGTGTCCCGGCGGGAATCGAGCGGGCGCGTGGCGAGCTGCGGGTCCTCGGTGGCGAGGATCTCGCGCCACACGGGGAGTTCCGCACTCCGGTCGGCCTTCTCGGTGAGCAGTGCCCAGCGGCGCAGTGAGGTGCCGACAGGGGCGAGGGGCTCGCCACGCCAGGCCGCCGCGAGGTCCGGCAGCAGGATCCGCCAGGACACGCCGTCGACCGCAAGGTGGTGCACGGCCAGCAGCAGTCGGCGGTCCTCGGGGAACCACACGGCGTGCAGCATCCCTCCGGTGTACGGGTCGAGCCGGTCGCCCAGCGCGGCCCGTTCGGCGGCGAGGTCCTTTTCGGCGCGGCGCACCAGCAGCTCGGGGCGGGCGTCGGGGAGGATCTCCCAGCTCCAGTCGCCGTCAGCGGCGGTGAGCCGCAGCCGGAGCGCGTCGTGGTGTGCCACCAGCGTGCGCAGGGCGGCCTCCAGCCGCTGGAGGTCCGCGTCGGCGGGCACCTGGATGAGCGCGGACTGGTGGAAGCTCCCCACCGGGCCGCCCAGGTCGCGCAGCCAGCGCACGATGGGCGTGAGCGGCAGCGGGCCGTGCGGAGCGACCACGTCGCCGCCCGACGGGCCGTCGGCGGCCGTGGCGGTGCGGGCCAGGTCGGCGAGGACCGGAGTGCGGAAGACGTCGCGCGGGGTGAACTCCAGTCCGGCCGCGCGGGCCCGGCCGACCAGTTGGATCGCCGAGATGCTGTCCCCGCCGAGCGTGAAGAACCCGGCGTCCGCGGGCACCTCGGGCACCCCCAGCACATCCGCGACAAGCCGGCACAGCAGCCGCTCGCGCTCGGTGCGCGGGGCGCGTCCGACGCCCGGGACGGTGTAGGAGGGCGCGGGCAGCGCGCGGCGGTCGAGCTTGCCGCTGGCGTTGAGCGGAATCCGCTCCAGCTCCACGAACGCGGCCGGCACCATGTACTCCGGCAGCCGCTCGCAGAGCGCGTCCCGCAGCGCCGCGGCGTCGAAGGGGTGACCCTGCGCGGGCACCACATAAGCGACGATCCGCTTGTCGCCCGGCCTGTCCTCCCGGACGACGGCCACCGCGCGGCCGACGCCGGACAGCGTGGCCAGGAAGGCCTCGATCTCGCCGAGTTCGATGCGGAAGCCACGGATCTTGACCTGGTCGTCGACCCGGCCGAGGAACTCGATCGCGCCGTCGGCGTTCCACCGCACCAGGTCGCCGGTGCGGTACATGCGGGAGCCGACGGGCCCGTGGGCGTCGGCCACGAACCGTTCCGCGGTCAGCGCGGGCCGGTCCAGGTAGCCGCGCGCCAGCCCCGCGCCGCCGAGGTACAGCTCGCCGGGTACGCCCACGGGGACGGGCTGGAGGCGGGCGTCGAGCACATGGGCCCGGGTACCGGCGAGGGGGCGGCCGATGGGGACGGTGTCCCGTCCGACGGCCGCGGGCTCGCTCAGCGGGAAGCAGGTGGCGAAAGTGGTGGTCTCGGTCGGGCCGTAGACGTGGACGACGGTCAGGCCCGGGCAGCGCTCCAGCACCCGGCGCATGGCCTCGGGTGAGACGAAGTCGCCGCCCGTCCAAACCTCGCTGACCGCGGCGAAGGCGTCCGGGCACTGCTCGACCATCAGGTTGAACAGTGCCGTGGTCAGGAACAGGCCGGTGATCCGCTCGCCCAGGACGATCCGCCGCAACTCGGTGACATCGAGCTCGCCCGCCGGGGCGACGACGACCTCGCCGCCGCTCAGCAGCGGCACCCACAGCTCGTAGGTGGAGGCGTCGAACGCGTGCGGCGAGCGCAGCAGCACGCGCCGGTGCGCTCCCCCGCACCACACCTCGTCCCCGGCCAGTTCGAGGATGTCCCGGTGAGTCACGGCAACGCCCTTGGGGGTGCCGGTGGAGCCCGAGGTGTACATCACGTAGGCCAGTTGATCGGTGTGCGCCGGCCCGTCGGGGCGGTGCTCGCAGGTGTCGGCGGTGTCGGCGCGCAGCGCCGGGACGCCGAGCTCCACGGCCGTCGGGTGAGTGCTCTCGTCGGTGAGGACGAGGGTGGCGCCCGCGTCCCGCACGACCAGTCGCATACGGGCGACCGGGTGGGTCTCGTGCAGCGGCACGTAGGCGGCACCGGCCTTGAGCACGGCGAGAGTGGCGACGACAAGATCGGTGGAGCGGCGCATGGCCAGGGCCACCGTCGTCTCGGGACCGACGCCCTGCCGGACGAGCGTCTGGGCGAGGCCGTTGGAGCGGGCGTCGAGGTCCCGGTAGGTGAGTGTGCGGCCGTTCTCGCGCACCGCCACCGCGTCGGGTGTGCGGGCGGCTTGCGCGGAGAAGCGGCTCACCACCGTCTCGCCGGGACCGGGGCAGACGGCGGGGCGGTGGCCCCACTGCTCCAGCAGGCGCGTCCGCTCGGCTGCGTCGAGGATCTCCAGGGAGCCGACCGGCCGCTCGGGCTCCGCGACGGCCGCTTCGAGCAACCGCACCCAGCGGGCCGCGAGGGCGGCGACCGTCTCCCGGTCGTACAGGTCGGCGCTGTACTCGACGTGTCCCTCGATGCCGTCCGGGCCGTCCTGCAGGCCGAAGGCCAGGTCGAACTTGGCGGTGCCGTTGTGCACGTGCTCGGTGGTGACGTCCAGTCCGGTGAGCCGGTGCTCGGCCGTGGGGACGTTGTTCAGCATCAGCACGACCTGGAACAGCGGCTGCCGGGACAGGGACCGCTCCGGGTTGAGTTCCTCGACCAGCCGCTCGAAGGGGATGCCGGAGTTCGCGTACGCGTCGAGGTCGGCCCGGCGGACCCGGTCGAGCAGTTCGGCGAACGTCAGGTCGCCCGATACGTCGGTGCGCAGCACCACGGTGTCGACGAAGTTGCCGACGAGCCCCGCCAGCGCGTCGTCCGTCCGCCCGGCGAGCGGCGAGCCGATCACGATGTCCTCGCCCGCGCCGAGACGGGAGAACAGCGCGGCCAGACCGGCGTGCAGCACCATGAACAGCGAGGCGTGACGGGTCGTGCCGAGCGCGGACAGCCGCGCGCGCAGCCCGGCCGGGAAGCGCAGCGGCACCTGACCGCCACGGTGACCGGTGACGGCCGGCCGCGGCCGGTCGGCGGGCAGCTCAAGGTACGGCACCCCGTCCAGTGCCTCACGCCAGTACGCCAGGAGTGCGGGTTCCTCGGTCTGCAGGGCCTCCCGCTGCCACAGGGTGTAGTCGGCGTACTGCACGGGCAGCGGCGCCCAGTCCGGGGCCCGGCCCTCGCGCCGGGCCGCGTAGGCGGCGGTGAGGTCCGTCGCGAACGGTGCCAGCGACCAGCCGTCACCGGCGATGTGATGGATGACGACCAGCAGCAGGTGGTCCTCCGGACCGGCCTCGAACAGCGTCGTGCGTACCGGTGTCTCGGTGCGCAGGTCGAAGGCGTGCGCGGCCGCCGCGGCGACCGCCTGCGGGGAGTGCGGCGCCGTGTGCAGTTCCGGCACCCGGTCGACGATCTCCTGGTGCGGGGTGCCACCGGTGGCCGGGAAGACGGTGCGCAGGCTCTCGTGCCGGTGCGACACGTCGGTCAGGGCCGCTGCCAGCGCCGCCCGGTCGAGCGGGCCGCGCAGGCGCAGCGCCAGCGGGATGTTGTAGGCGGGGTGGGGTCCGTCGAGTTCGCCGAGCGCCCACAGCCTGCGCTGCGCGAACGACAGCGGAAGCCGCTCCGGGCGCTCGTCCCGGGTGCGCGCCGTGAGGGCCGGCCGGGCGGGCCGGGCTCCGTCGGCCCGGTCGGCGGGACGGTCCTCGGCGGTGTCGCCGAGGCGCTGGGCGAGGGCCGCTACACCGGGGGTCTCGAACAGGTCCTGCACCGGGATCCCGGTGCCCGTCTCCTCCTCGATCCGGCGGGCCAGCCGGACCGCCAGCAACGAGTGCCCTCCCAGGGCGAAGAAGTCGTCGTCCGGACCCACCTCGGGCAGCCCGAGCACCTCGGCGAACAGCGAGCAGAGCAGGGCCTCTTGCGGGGAGCCCGGGACGCGGGCCGCCTGCGGCCCCTCGGGGGCGGGCAGCGCCGCCCGGTCGAGCTTGCCGTTGACGGTCAGCGGCAGCGCGGGCAGCACGACCACGGCCGCGGGCACCATGTAGCCGGGCAGGGTGCCCGCGAGTTCCTCACGGACCCGTGCCGGGTCCACCCCGTCCGGACCGCCGGGCACGGCGTACGCCACGATGCGCCGGTCCGCCTCCTCGCCCACGGTGTCCGGGCCGTCCTCGCGGACGATCACGGCCGCGTCGGCCACCTCGGGCAGCCGGAGCAACGCGGCCTCGATCTCGCCGAGTTCGATACGGAATCCACGGATCTTGACCTGCCGGTCCGCCCGCCCCAGGTACTCCAGCGTGCCGTCGGGCCGCCACCGGGCCCGGTCGCCGCTGCGGTACATGCGGGAGCCGTCGTCGGCGAACGGATCGGCGACGAACCGGGTGGCCGTCAGTTGCGGCCGGCCCAGATAGCCGCGGGCCAGCCCGGCACCGGAGACGTACACCTCGCCCGCGACACCCGGCGGAACCGGTGACAGCCACTCGTCGAGCACGTAGACGGTGAGGTCGTCCAGCGGCACGCCGATCGGGCTGCCCAGCCCGGCCCGCGTCTTGGCCGTCACCGTGCCGTGCGTGACGTGCACGGTGGTCTCGGTGATGCCATACATGTTGACCAGCTCGGGCCCGTCGGGATGCCGTGCGAACCAGTCCGCGAGCCGCCCCACGTCGAGCGCCTCACCGCCGAACACCACGTACCGCAGGGCGAGTTCGCCGTCGGCCTCGGTGTCGGCCCGCGACAGCGGGTAGAAGGCCGACGGCGTCTGGTTCAGCACGGTGACGCCCCGCTCGGCGAGCAGACGCCAGAAATCCCGCGGTGAGCGGGCGGTCTCCTGCGGGACGACCACCAGGGTGCCGCCGTACAGCAGGGCACCCCACAGCTCCCACACCGAGAAGTCGAAGGCGTACGAGTGGAACAGGGTCCACACGTCGTCGGGTCCGAACGCGAACTGCCGCCGGGCTGCGTCGAAGAGCCGCAGCACGTTGGCGTGGGTGACCTCGACGCCCTTGGGGGTGCCGGTGGAGCCGGAGGTGTAGATGACGTACGCCCGGTTCCCGGGCCGGACCGCCGCGCCCAGTGCGGTGTCCGCGGTGTTCTGGGCGCAGGTGCCGAGGAGCACCACGGGGACCGGTCCGCCGGGCCCGCCGGCTTCGGTCCGGGTGACGGTGTCGGCGTCGGTGAGGAGCAGGTCGGCCCCGGCGTCGGCCAGCGTGGCGGTGATCCGCCGGGCCGGCGAGGCGGGGTCGATCGGCAGATAGGCGGCCCCCGACTTCAGCACGCCCAGCAGCGCGGCCACCAGGTCGGCCGATCTCGGCAGCAGGACGCCGACCAGCGACTCCGGCCCGGCGCCGCGCTCGCGCAGCACCTGCGCGACCCGGTCGGCCCGGCGATCGAGTTCCGCATAGCTCAGGGCGGTGTCGCCGTGGACGACGGCGGTGGCGTCCGGGGTGCGCCGCACCACCTCGGCGAAGCGTGTGACGAGCGTGGCGGTCACGAACGGCCCTCCAGCTCGCGCAGTCGGGCCGCGACCAGCGTGCCGACCTCGGCCAGCGGCTCGGGCAGGGTCATGGTCTCGTGCCGGGTCTCCACGTCACGCACCTCGACGGACCCGCTCAGATACGGCAGCCACACCTCGTCCGGGGCAGTCTTGGGCGTGCCGTCCTTGGCCAGTGTCGGCCGGAAGAAGAGGGCGTTGCCCTCGAACGGCCGGGGCTTGTGCTCACCCATGATCCGCACGCTGTTCTTGTAGATCTCGATGAGCGCCAGCAGGTTGTACTCGCCGAACAGCGCGAACGGGCTGTTGCCCTCACGCAGCCTCTTCGCCACGAACGCGGCCTCCAGCGGCTTGCCCGGCTCCAGCTTGCTCATGTCGTAGCCCGTCGAGGCCACGGCGGCGGCGAAGAACTCCTGCTCGCTGGGGATGCGGTGGTTGGTGATGTCGTCCTCGGAGGGGTAGTCGGCCATGACGGTGAGCAGACCGACCTCGTCCCCGGCCTCGGCGAGCTGCGTCGCCATTGCCTGCGCGACGATCCCGCCGAAGGACCAGCCGAGCAGGTGGTACGGCCCCTCGGGGCGGACCGTCTTGATCTGCTCGATGTAGTCGGCGGCCATCTCCTCGATGCTGTCGGGCAGCGGCTCCGGCCGGGCCAGGCTGCGCGGCTGGAGACCGTAGATCGGGTGGTCGGCGTCGAGGTGCCGCATCAGTCCGGCGAAGACCCAGCTCGGTCCGCCCATGGGGTGCAGGCAGAACAGCGGCGGCCTGGTGCCGGACGCACGGATGGGCAGCAGCACGTCGAACGCGCTGTCCGTGGTGTCGACACCGAGGGACCGGGTGAGTTCGGAGACCGTGGGGGCGTCGACGAGACTGCGGAACGTCAGTTCGGCACCGAGGGTCTCCTTGATGCGCACCACCAGCTGATTGGCGAGCAGAGAGTGGCCGCCGAGTTCGAAGAAGTTCTCGTCGATGCCGACCCGGGGCAGTCCGAGCACCTCGGCGAACAGCCCGCACAGGATGTCCTCCTGCGGGGTGCGGTGGCCCCGGCCACGGACGACGGCGTCGGGCCGCGGGTCGGGCAGGGCCTTGCGGTCCACCTTTCCGTTGGCGGTCAGCGGCAGCGCGTCGAGCACCACGAAAGTGCTCGGCACCATGTAGCCGGGCAGCCGCTCGGCAAGGTACCGCCGCAGTTCCATCGGGTCCGCGGTGGTGCCGTCCACGGGCACCACGTAGGCGACGAGCCGGTGGTCGCCCGCAGCGGCCTCGCGCACGGTGGCCGCTGCCGCGGCGATGCCGGCCCGTCGGCCGAGGGCGGCCTCGACCTCGCCGAGTTCGACCCGGAACCCGCGGATCTTCACCTGGTCGTCGGCCCGCCCGAGGAACTCCAGGTCCCCGTCCGGCCGGTACCGCACCAGGTCACCGGTGCGGTACAGCCGGGAACCGGGCGCGCCGAACGGGTCGGCGACGAAGCGCTGCGCGGTCAGGCCGAACTGCCCGAGGTATCCGGCGGCGACGCCGTGTCCGCCGACGTACAGCTCCCCGGGCACCCCGTCCGGGACGGGCCGCAGCCCGGAGTCCAGGACGTGCACCTGGGTGTTGCCGATCGGACGGCCGATCGCCGTCGCGTCGCCGGTGACCGGCGCCGTGGTCGACCAGATGGTCGTCTCGGTCGGCCCGTACAGGTTGACGACCTCCCGGGCGTCGGCCGCGAGCCGGGCCGCCAGCGCGGAGTCGAGCGGTTCCCCGCCGACCAGGACCCGCTTGCCGCGTACCGCCTCCGGGTGCCGCCCGGCCACCTCACGCCACAGCGTCGGCGTGGCCTGCATGACGGTGCTGTCGGCGAGCAGCTCGGCGAGCGCGGCCGGGTCGCGGACCTGGTCGGTGCCGGCGAGGACGACGGCCGCCCCGGACACGAGCGGCAGCAGCAGCTCCAGCAGGGCGATGTCGAAGCCGACCGTGGTCACGGCCAGCAGGCGGTCGGCCTCGGTGAGCGGGACGATCCGCCGCATCGCGGCGAGGAAGTTGGCGAGGTTGCCGCGCGAGACGCACACGCCCTTGGGGCGACCGGTCGAACCCGAGGTGTACAGCACGTACGCGGGCGCCTCGGGCAGATACGGCGCCGGCGCTGCCGCGGCCGGCGCGGGAGCGGCGCCGGCCCGGTCGAGCACCAGCCGGGGGCAGGTGCCGGGCAGCCGCCCGGCGAGCTCCTCGGTGGTCAGCAGCAGCGCCGGGTCCGCCTCGGCCAGCACCGCGCTCAGCCGCTCGACGGGAAACTCAGGGTCCAGCGGCAGGAACGCGGCGCCTGTGCCGAGCACTGCGAGCAGCGCCGGTACGAGGTCGAGGTCGCGGGGCAGCGCCAGCGCGACCAGCCGGCCCGGTCCGGCGCCCTGCTCGGCCAGCAGACGGGCCAGCCGGCCCACGCGGTCCGTCAGTTCGCCGTAGGTCAGCGATCGCTTGCCGTGCACGACGGCGGGCGCGCCGGGGGTGCGCTCGGCCTGCGCGGCGACGAGCGAGACGACATCGGTGCCCGGAGCCTGGAGCGCGGCGTCGTTACGGGCGGCCAACGCGGCGAGCTCGGTGGTGTCGAGCAGGTCGACGGAGGCGATCGGGCACTCCGGCTCCGCGGCGGCGCAGGCGCGCAGGAACCGTACGAAGCGCACCGCGTGGCGGGCGACGTCCTCAGCGCTGTACGCCGCGGGGTTGCCGTCGACGTCGATGCGCAGACCGTCCGGCCACACGTGGACGTTGACCGCCAGGTCCTCCACGGGGCCGTTGGACAGGTTGTGCACGGACGCGGGGCGTCCGTCGAAGGTGAGGCTGTGGCCGAACTCCTGGATGTTCAGCACCGGGCCGAAGAACCGGGCGTCAGTGGCCGCGAGACCGAGGTCGCGGCGGAGTTCCTCGCCGCGGTAGCGGTGGTGGCGCAGCACCGACAGCAGTTCCCGGCCCAGGCGCGCGGCGGCCCCCGCGACCGGCTCGCCGGGCTGGAGCGTGGCCCGGACCGGCAGCATGTTGGTCACCATGCCGGGCGTGGACCGGGCCAGAGCGCTGCTGCGGCCATGCACGGGCAGGCTGAGCAGCACCTCCCGGCTCGCGGTGTGCCGTCCGACGTAGGCGGCGAAGGCGGCGGTGATCAGCCGGACCAGGGTGCTGCCGTGCCGGTCGGCATCCGAGCGCAGCGCGTCCGTCTGCGCCGCGGACAGCTCCACCCCGTGCCGCAGGAACCCGTGCGACACGGGCCGTGCGCCGCCCGCGAGCGCGGTCGGGGTGAATCCGCCGGCGAAGTAGCGTGCCCAGGCCGCACGGTCCTCCGCACGACGCGCCGACTGCTCGTACCGCGCCGACTCCGCCAGCAGCGGCTCTATCGGGGACCGCTGCGTGTCCGGGGCGGCCTCGGCCGACGGCTCCGTGTACTCGGCGGCGACCCGCCGGGCCATCAGGGAGACACCGTAGGCGTCGAGCAGGACGTGGTGGTAGAGGTGCGACCAGAGGTACCGGTCCTCGGCCAGCCGCACCAGGGTGAACCGGAACAGCGGGGCCTCGGCCAGGTCGAAGGGCCGGCCGGTCTGTTCGCGCAGCAGGTCCAGCGCGGCGGCGTGCGGATCGGCCTCGGCCGACACGTCGACCACCGGCATCGACCACTCCAGGTCCGCCACGGGAATCTGCCGGGGCCCCTCCAGGGTCGCGGCAACCCGGAAGTGCAGTGCCTCGGCCCAGTCCACGGCCCGTCGTACGGCGCGCCGGAACCGTTCGACGTCCAACGGCCCCTGGATGTCGACGTACTCCCCCGCCGTGTACACCGGGCTGTTCTCATCGAGCTGCTGGGCGAACCACACACCCTCTTGGGCAGCCGAAAGCGGCAGAGATCCATCGGAGGACAACACGCACTCCCAGGGTGTAGACAGCGGATTCCAGTCCGGCGATCACCCTAGGTAGCGCAGTGCGCCGAGACGAACCCCTGATGCCCCCCTGACCTGCGACGGGACGGATTCCGGGACTCCCCCAGGGTCCCTGGCCGGTGACACTGTGGTGCTCCGGCGGTCCTCTAGGGGGCCTGGGCGGTCCGGGGATCTAGGGGGCTTGCCCGGCGCAAAGGGCTGGGTTCAGATGGTGGCCGCTCTCCCCCGGTACGGCCGCCACCGGCCACGATGTGCGCTCACGAAGGGCCTTCCGCGATGACCGAACCCGCACCGAAGGTGCACCCCCTGTGCCCGCTGGACCGGCTCGACGCCTATCCGGCCTACGACGAGTTGCGCAGGGACGATCCGGTGCCGCAGATGCAGCTGCCCTTCGGCGAACCGGTGTGGATGGCCACCCGCCACGCCGACGTGCGCGCATTCCTGCTGGAATCCCGCTTCAGCCGCAAGGCGGCGCTCGGCAAGAACGCACCCGGCTTCAGCCCCGGCGGCTACGCTCACACCATCCCGTTCATGGACACGCCCGAGCACACCGAGGCCCGCCGCATGGTGGCGCGGGCGCTGACGAAGAAGCGGATCGAGGGCCTGCGCCCCCGCATCGAGTCCATCGCCGAGAACCTGATCGACGCCATGGTGGCCCAGGGCGACTCCGCCGACCTGGTCGAGGCGCTGGCGAAGCCGTTCCCGGTGGCCGTGAACTGCGAGATGTACGCGGTGCCCGAGGAGGACCGCGAGCAGTTCCACGCCTGGTCCTCGGCGCTGCTGGTCACCGCCGGCCTGGCGCCGCAGGAGTTCATGACGAACTTCATGGGTCTGATGGAGTACACCGCCTCCCTGGTCGCACGGCGCCGCAAGGAGCCCGGAGACGACCTGGTCAGCGCCCTGGTCGCGCAGTGGGACGCGCAGGACAGGTTCACCGAGGAGGACCTGTGCAAGGCGGTGATCTCACTGCTGCTGGGCGGTCACGACCCGGTGACCGCGCACATCTCCAACTCCGTCTACGTGCTGCTGAGCCAGCCGGAGAAGTACCGGGAGCTGTGCGAGCGGCCGGAGATCGTGCCGACGGCGGTCGAGGAGCTGCTGCGCTTCATCTCCATCGGTGACATCTTCGGCTTCGGCAGCTACGCCACGGAGGACATCGAGATCGGCGGGCACACGGTCCGCGAGGGCGAGCCCATGCTGGCCCTGCTGGCGTCCGCCAACCGGGACGCCGAGGTCTTCGAGAACCCGGACACCCTCGACCTCACCCGCGAGCACAATCCGCACGTCGCCTTCGGCCACGGCCCGCACTACTGCGCCGGCACCGCGCTCGCCCGTGTCGAGCTGCAGGTCGTCTTCGCGGCCCTGACCCGGCGGCTGCCGACGCTGCGCCTCGGCGCGGGCGACCCCGCCGAGTGGTGGCACCAGATGGTCACGGTCATCCGCACCCTGCGCACCCTCCCGGTGGAGTGGTGAGCGCGGTGTCCGGCTCGCGGATCAGTGGGCTGGGCGGATACCGGCCCCGGCGCACGGTCACCAACGAGGAGATCGCCGAGCGGGCTCCCGTCACCGTGGAATGGATCGAGACCCGCACCGGCATCCACACGCGAGGTCATGCCGGTGACGGGGAGAGCATCGTCGACATGGGCGAGCACGCCTCCCGCGCCGCACTGCGCGACGCGGGCGTGACCCCGGAGGAGATCGACCTCGTCATCCTGGCCACCCAGACCATGATGCGGCCGATCCCGTCCGGCGCGCCGGAGCTCGCCGCCCGCCTCGGCTGCGGCAACGCGGGCGCCTACGACCTCAACGCGGCCTGTGCGGGCCTCACCTACGGCATCGCCGTGGCCTCCGACGCGGTGCGGCTCGGCAACGCACGGCACGTCCTCGTCGTCGGTTCGGAACGGCTGACGGACTGGACCACACCGGACATCTCCGACGTCTACGCGCTGCTGGCCGACGGTGCCGGCGCCGTCGTCGTCTCGCCCTCGGACCAGCTGGACATCGGCCCGGCCGTGTGGGGCTCGGCCGGCGAGCACCGCGAGGCGCTGTGGGTACCCGAGGACGGCGAGCACATCGCGATGAAGGGCCGCCAGGTCTTCAAGTGGACGCTGGACAACATGCCGACCGCCGCCCGACGGGCGTGCGCGCTGGCCGGTGTGGAGCTGTCGGACGTGGCGTGGCTGGTGCTGCACCAGGCCAACCGCCGCATCATCGACGCGATCGCGACCGAGCTGAAGTTCGAGCCCGATCAGGTCGCGCGTGACGTGGTGGACAGCGGCAACACCTCGACCGCCTCCATCCCGCTGGCGCTGTGCCGACTGCGGGAGGAGGGCCGCGTACGTCCCGGCGACCGGGCTCTGTTCCTCGGTTTCGGCGCCGGCCTCACCTACGCCGGACAAGTCGTCACCCTGTATTGAGAGAGCCGGAGGTCATCATTCCGATGCCAGAGCAGGAAATCCTGGACAGGATCGCCGAACTGATCCGCGAACAGACCGAGTTCAAGGGCGCGGTCACCGCCGACACCGCGTTCCGGCTGGACCTCGAGATGGACTCGCTGTCCACGGTCGAGCTGATCTCGGCCACCGAGCAGGCCTTCGACGTGCTCATCCCCTACGAGGAACTGGACGAGTTCGACTCGGTGGGCGAGCTGGCCGACTACGTCGCGAAGCTCAGGACCGGATGAGCCGTCCGGTCCCGGTCTGTCTCGAGGACTTGTCCGCCGCCGCCGCCGCGCTTCTGCCCGCCGATGTATGGGGGTACGTGGCAGGCGGCGCCGGCGACGAGTCCACCGTTCATCTCAACACCGAGGCGCTGCGCGCGATACGACTGGTGCCCCGGGTACTCGCCGATGTGAGCCGACGCAGTACGCGGGGCGAGCTGCTGCGGGACGCCTGCGCGCTGCCCCTGGCGATCGCGCCGATGGCGTACCAGAAACTGCTGCACCCCGACGGTGAGAACGCGATGGCCCGCGCGGCCAAGCGGGCCGGGGTGCCCTTCGTCCTTCCGATGCTCAGCAGCGTCGCGCTGGAGGAGGTCGCGGCCGTCGGCGGCGCCCTGTGGCTCCAGCTGTACTGGCTGCGGGACCGCGGCCAGACCCGGGAGCTGATCCAGCGGGCCGAGGCTGCGGGCGTGGGCGCCCTCATGCTCACCGCCGACATGCCGGTGATGGGGCGCAGGCTGCGCGATCTCAGGTGCGGCTTCAGCCTGCCCGACCACATCCATGCCGCCAACTTCGGCGCCGAGCAGAACGCCGCGGCCCGGGAACGCCACGAGGGCAACTCGGCCATCGCCGGGCACACGGCGCTCACCTTCGATCCGTCGCTGAGCTGGTCCGACGTGGAGTGGCTGCGCTGCCAGACATCGCTCCCACTGGTCGTCAAGGGCATCCTGGACCCGCAGGACGCCACCCGCGCGGTGGCCGCCGGAGCCGACGCGGTGGTGGTGTCCAATCACGGCGGCCGCCAGCTCGACCGGTCGGTAGTCGGCACAGCCGTCCTTCCCCGGGTGCGCGATGCCGTGGGCGATCACTGCACCGTCCTGTTCGACGGCGGCATCCGCTCGGGCAGCGACATCCTGTGCGCCCTGGCGCTCGGCGCGGACTCCGTGCTGGTAGGCCGTCCGGCACTCTGGGCGCTCGCCGTCGGCGCGGAGGAGGCGGTGGCCGAAGCCCTGGAGCTGCTGCGGACCGAACTCGATACCGCCATGGCCATCACCGGGTGCCGCACCGTCGGTGACGCCCGCGCCCTGACCGTCCTCGACTGACAGCGAGGATCGGGCATCTGTGACTCCACAGGAGCCGGGCCGAAGGCCCCTCGCTGTCCTGTCCGTCTGCCCGGCCGGAAACCGCCGGCCGGCTGCTGACCAGCGCGGGCGGCACCCCCGACAGGCCGCGCTCTACGGAGAAGGGGGGCCGGACAGGGCGCGCCGGGAGAGCCCCCGGCTGACGGTGAAGT
>NZ_JBFAET010000034.1:0-65296 GCF_040642095.1 Streptomyces sp. NPDC020362 | reverse complement strand
GCGCACGCATTGTTTTTATTTTTATCCCCGAGGGGGGGGGGTTGGGTGCAGGGGCAACTGCGGCCCGGGTGGGCTGATCGCCCCCCCGCGGCGGGGCCGAATATTTCGTGGCGGCCCCGCGCCCCTTACGGGGCGCTTCAGCCCAGGTCGATCTCCGGGTAGAGCGGGAACGCCGCCACCAGGTCGGTCGCCCTCTGGGCGATCTCCTGGGACACCTTCTCGTCCAGGACGTGGGCCGCCTTGGACGGGGCGCCCGACTTCGTCGTGCCCGGTTCCGTCGTCGTCAGGACGCGGTCGATCAGGCCCGCGACCTCGTCCATCTCGGCCGTGCCGAGGCCGCGCGTGGTCAGCGCCGGGGTGCCGATGCGGATGCCGGAGGTGTACCAGGCGCCGTTCGGGTCGGCCGGGATCGCGTTGCGGTTGGTGACGATGCCCGAGTCGAGGAGGGCGGCCTCCGCCTGGCGGCCGGTGAGGCCGTAGGAGGTGGCCACGTCGATCAGGTTCAGGTGGTTGTCCGTGCCGCCGGTGACCAGGGTGGCACCCCGGCGCATCAGGCCCTCGGCCAGCGCGCGGGAGTTGTCGACGATGCGCTGGGCGTAGTCCTGGAAGGCGGGCTGCCGGGCCTCGGCGAGGGCGACCGCCTTGGCGGCCATGACGTGCGGGAGCGGGCCGCCGAGGACCATCGGGCAGCCGCGGTCGACCTGGTCCTTGAGGGAGTCGTCGCACAGGACCATGCCGCCGCGCGGGCCGCGCAGGGACTTGTGGGTCGTGGTGGTGACGATCTGGGCGTGCGGGACCGGGTCGAAGTCGCCGGTCAGGACCTTGCCGGCGACCAGGCCCGCGAAGTGGGCCATGTCGACCATGAGGGTCGCGCCGACCTCGTCGGCGATCTCCCTCATGATCCGGAAGTTCACCAGGCGGGGGTACGCGGAGTAGCCCGCGACGATGATCAGCGGCTTGAACTCGCGGGCCTGGGCACGCAGGGCCTCGTAGTCGATCAGGCCGGTGGCGGGGTCGGTGCCGTAGGAGCGCTGGTCGAACATCTTGCCGGAGATGTTCGGGCGGAAGCCGTGGGTGAGGTGGCCGCCGGCGTCCAGGGACATGCCGAGCATCCGCTGGTTGCCGAAGGCCTGGCGCAGCTCGGCCCAGTCGGCCTCGGTCAGGTCGTTGACCTGGCGGGCGCCGGTCTTCTCCAGGAAGGGGACCTCGACCCGGGCGGCGAGGACGGCCCAGAAGGCGACGAGGTTGGCGTCGATGCCGGAGTGCGGCTGGACGTAGGCGTGCCGGGCGCCGAACAGCGCCTTGGCGTGCTCGGCGGCCAGCGACTCCACCGTGTCGACGTTGCGGCAGCCGGCGTAGAAGCGGCGGCCGATGGTGCCCTCGGCGTACTTGTCGCTGAACCAGTTGCCCATGGCGAGCAGCGTGGCCGGGGAGGCGTAGTTCTCGGAGGCGATCAGCTTGAGCATCTCGCGCTGGTCGGCGACCTCCTGGCCGATGGCGTCGGCGACGCCCGGTTCGACGGCGCGGATCACATCGAGGGCCGCGCGGAAGGCGGTGGACTCGGTCGACAGGGGCTGCTCGGGCATGGGGACCTCCGGACGGCGTGTGTACAGCGTTCACGTTCGGCCCAGGCGCACGGCACAGTTTTCCGCTCAGGCCGCTCCCCGATGGTCCTTCCCATCCCAGCGCGCCAGTCACGGCCCGCTGATCAGCCTACCGGGCGCGCCGTAACGTGCAGATCCCGCGTCCACCATGCGAGCGGGGATAGGAAAGGGGCCACCGTCCTATCCGGGAGAGGCCGTGACCACTGCTGAAGACCTCATCGCCGCCGCCGACGCGCACAGTGCGCACACCTACCATCCGCTGCCCGTCGTCGTGGCCACGGCGGAGGGGGCCTGGATGACGGATGTGGAGGGGCGCCGGTATCTGGATCTGCTCGCCGGTTACTCCGCGCTCAACTTCGGGCACGGAAACCGTCGGCTGGTGGAGGCGGCCCGGCGGCAGCTGGAGCGGGTGACGCTGACGTCCCGCGCCTTTCATCACGACCGGTTCGCCGCGTTCTGCACGGAGCTGGCCGAGCTGTGCGGCATGGAGATGGTGCTGCCGATGAACACCGGCGTCGAGGCCGTGGAGAGCGCGGTGAAGACGGCCCGCAAGTGGGGGTACCGGGTGAAGGGGGTGCCCGCGGAGATGGCGAAGATCGTGGTCGCGGGCGGCAACTTCCACGGGCGTACGACGACCGTGATCAGCTTCTCCACCGATCCGGAGGCCCGGGCGGACTTCGGGCCGTACACGCCGGGGTTCGAGATCGTGCCGTACGGGGATCTGACCGCGATGCGCTCGGCCCTCACCGAGAACACCGTCGCCGTGCTGCTGGAGCCGATCCAGGGCGAGTCGGGGGTGATCGTTCCGCCGGAGGGCTATCTGCCGCGGGTGCGGGAGCTGACCCGCGAGCGGAACGTGCTCTTCATCGCCGACGAGATCCAGTCGGGCCTCGGCCGGACCGGGCGGACCTTCGCGTGCGAGCACGAGGGGGTCGTACCGGATGTGTATGTGCTCGGCAAGGCGCTGGGCGGCGGGATCGTGCCGGTGTCGGCGGTGGTGTCGAGCGCGGCGGTGCTCGGCGTGTTCCGGCCGGGCGAGCACGGGTCGACGTTCGGCGGGAACCCGCTGGCCTGCGCGGTGGCGCTGGAGGTGATCGCGATGCTGCGCTCGGGCGAGTTCCAGGCGCGGTCGGCCGAGCTGGGGGTGCGGCTCCACCGCGAGCTGGGTTCCCTGCTCGGCACGGGCCGGGTGACCGCGGTGCGGGGGCGCGGGCTGTGGGCGGGTGTGGACATCGCCCCGAAGATCGGTACCGGGCGGGAGATCTCGGAGCGGCTGATGGACCGGGGTGTGCTGGTGAAGGACACCCACGGCTTCACCGTCCGGATCGCTCCGCCGCTGGTCATCGCCGAGCAGGATCTGGACTGGGGGCTCGCCCAGCTGCGCGCGGTCCTGGAGGCCTAGGGCCCTTCTGCCGGATCGGGCCGGCTTCCGGCGCCCATGCCCCCGGCAGGTCCGGTGGAGGCCCTGGGGGATCCCCGCACAGGTCCGGAGGAGAGGCCCTGGGGGATCCCGCGCAGGTCCGGTGGTGACGCCCCCCGGGGGGATCCCGCGCAGGTCCGGCGGGTCCCCCATGGGGCCTAGAGGATCACGTGAGGCAGGAAGCGGGCGTACTCGTCGGTGATCAGGCCCGAGGATTCGCGGATGCCGAGGCCGGCCGGCTCGTCCCGGACCACCCAGGCGCCGAGGACGACGTGGTTGCCGTCGAAAGCGGGCAGCGGGGCGAGCTGCTGGTAGCAGCAGGGTTCGTCGCGCAGGACGGCCGGGGCGCCGGGCTCGTGGACGGTCACGCCCGCGCCCTCGCGGCCCAGCAGGGGCTTCGCGACGTAGCCGCCCGCCTCGGCCAGCTCGCGCGGGCCGTCCAGGTAGGCGGGCAGGAGGTTCGGGTGGCCGGGGTACAGCTCCCAGAGGATCGCCAGCAGGGCCTTGTTGCTCAGGAGCATCTTCCAGGCGGGTTCGATCCACAGGGTGCTGCCGGTGCCGCCGCCGTTGTCCAGGGTGTCGAGGACGTGCCCGGCGAAGGCGTCGGTGGTGAGCCACTCCCAGGGGTAGAGCTTGAAGATGCTGCGGATGAACCGGAGCCGGTTGTCGACGAAGCGGCCGGAGAGGGTGTCCCAGCCGATCTCCTCCATGGAGATCCAGTCCGTGTCGAGGCCGGCCTGCTCGGCGGTCTCCTTCAGGTAGGCGACCGTCATCAGGTCCTCGCCGAGTTCGTCGGCCGAGGAGTGCGCGAAGTGCAGGGGGCTGCCCGGCGGGAGCAGCTTCGCCTGCCGCCGCCAGGCGTCGACGAGGCGTTCGTGCAGGGAGTTCCACTGGTCGGCGCCGGGGAAGCGCTCCTCCATCCAGAACCACTGGGGGGAGGCGGCCTCGACCAGCGAGGTGGGGGTGTCGGCGTTGTACTCCAGGAGCTTCGCCGGGCCGGTGCCGTCGTGGCGCAGGTCGAACCGGCCGTAGACGGAGGGGAGTTCGGCGCGACGGTGCCAGGCCTCGGTGACGGCCTCGGCGATGCGCGGGTCGGTGATGCCGAGGTCGGCGAGGCGGTTCTTCGCCACGATGTGCCCGGCCGCCGCCAGGCACATGCCGTGCAGCTCCTCGACGGTCTCCTCCAGCGCCTCGATCTCGTCCATGGCGAAGACGTAGTAGGCGCTCTCGTCCCAGTACGGGCGCAGGGAGCCGTCGGGGTGGCGGGTCAGGGGGTAGACGAGTCCCTGTGCCTCGACGGTCTGCTGCCAGCCGGGGCGAGGGGTGGTCGTACGGCGTTCCATGTCCGGGCTCCCGCTCAGCCGCCGGAGCTGCCGTGGCCGCCGCCGAAGCCGCCGCGGTGGACTCCGCTGTGGTAGCTGCCGCCGCTCGAGGAGTGGCCCGAACCGGAGCTCTTGTGCGGCTTGGTGAAGGAGCCGTTGTCGACCCAGGAGCCCTTCTTCTTGCCGCCGTAGTACCAGGCGCCGTTCACGGAGACCTTCGAGAGCTTCGTCGTCTTGCAGTTCTTGTCGGAGACGACCTTGTAGCCCTTGCCGAGCTGGTAGCTGTTGCGGTCGACGCAGCGCTTGTCCGGGGCCGAGGAGCAGGAGGTCAGGGCGGTGGCCAGGAGGCCCATCCCGCCGAGGAGGACGGTTCCCGAGCGAAGGCGTCGGCGTGCGGTGTCCATGGTGGTGTCTCCCCCGTTGATTGCCCGTTGGTTGGCCTGTTTTCGGCGGTCAGCCTAGAGACTGGTAAGAGCGGAGACCACGTTGGGTTGCCGGTTCAGCCCTCACCTAGAGTCACTTCGTGCTCTTTGGAATGGTGTGTGCCCTGGCCGCGGCGGTCTGCTTCGGCACGGCGACGGTGTTGCAGGCGATCGCGGCCCGAGAGGCCGGTACGGGCGGGGGCGGCGAGGCGGCACTGCTGCTGCGGGCGCTGCGGCAGTGGCGGTACATCGCCGGACTTGCGCTGGACGGACTCGGCTTCCTGTTCCAGATCGCGGCGCTGCGCTCGATCCCGATCTACGCGGTCGGCGCGGCGCTCGCATCGAGTCTGGCGGTGACGGCGGTGGTCGCGGCGCGCCTGCTGCGGGTGCGGCTGAGCGGCACGGAGTGGGGCGCGGTCGGCGTGGTGTGCGCCGGGCTCGCGATGCTGGGGGTGGCGTCCGGGCCGGAGGGGGACCAGGACGGCTCGGACACCCTGAAGTGGGCGATGCTCGCGACGGCGCTGTGCATGCTGGTGCTCGCTCTGCTGGGCGGGCGGCTGTCCGGGCGGATGCGGGCGCTGGTGCTGGGGCTCGGGGCCGGCTTCGGGTTCGGCGTGGTGGAGGTGTCGGTCCGCCTGATCGACTCGCTGCACCCGGCCGACCTGTTCACCAACCCGGCGGTCTACGCCCTCGTGATCGGCGGAGGCGCCGCCTTCATGCTGCTGACCTCCGCGCTGCAGCGGGGCTCGGTGACGACGGCGACGGCCGGCCTGGTGATCGGGGAGACGATCGGCCCGGCCGCGGTGGGCGTGATCTGGCTCGGCGACCGCACCCGCGAGGGCCTGGCCTGGCTGGCCGTGCTCGGGTTCGCGGTGGCGGTGGCGGGGGCACTGGCGCTGGCGCGGTTCGGGGAGGCGCCGGCAACTGAACCCGCCCCCTGAAAATCCCCCCTACGGCGAGCACCACGACGGCGAGGCCGGAGGCCCCACGCCGGTTGAGGGGCACCGCAGGACTCGACTCAATGGCCGTGTCCGGGACAGGAGTTGAGCGTTCGGTCCGGCGGGGGAACATCGCCGTGGATCGTGTCCGATGAGCCGTGGGACCGCTTGGAGCCTTTGCCGCCTCAGGACCTTCGCCCGGCTCCACGACTTCCGCCGCCTGCGCATCCGTTGGGAACGCAGGGCCGATATGCACGAAGCTCTCCCCGGACCCGCCTGCTGTCTCACCACCCACCGACAACTCAGCTCATTGCGTTGGCCGTTGTTCAGCGTCGCCCGCATGCCCGCGGGGGCAATGGCCGTTCGGGGTGTCCGGCCGGGACTGCCGGTGATCACGAATGAGACAGGCGGCGAGAGCCGCGCGGTGGGCCGAGACGGTCGCCGACCGGTCAAGGCCGCTCATGGGCCACACATATCGTGCAGGGCCGGTCAAGCCTCGGAAGCAGACGGTCCGGACAGGGAACCGATGCTGCCAGAACGCGCCCGCCGCGAGCGGCCCACACCCCCGGACTCCACGGAATGTGACTGTCCGTATCGGATCTAGTACCTAAAGCGACGATCAACGTACGGTCAAAGCGACGCCAACGCCCCTATCCCTGGAGGATTCGTGGCACGCTTCCGTACCCGTCTGGCCCTGCTGGGCTCGGCCGCAGGTCTCGCCGCAGGCGCCCTCGTTCCCGTACAACTCGCCGGGGCGCAACCCGCCGCCGCGGCGTCCTACGAGTGGGTCGCCCTGGGCGACTCCTACACCGCCGGGGTCATCCCGGCCGCCGGCGACGTCTTCGAATACCCTCGCGACGGCTGCGAGCGCACCGACCAGTCCTACCCCCAGGTCATCGACCGCGACCTCGGCGGCCTCATCGACCTGACCAACGTCAGCTGCGGCGCCGCCACGATCGAGGACGTCACCTTCAGGGCCCAGCAGCCGATCGGCCGGCACCTGCCGCCCTTCTCCGAGGACCCGGACTACCCCTTCCCCCCGGTGCCTCCCCAGTCCGAGGCGGTCAAGCCCGGCACGGACGTGATCACCGTCGGCGTGGGCGGCAACACCCTCGGGTTCGCCGACATCCTCATGAAGTGCCTGGAACTGGGCGGAGGCAGCGGCGGCGTGGGCACGCCGTGCAAGGACGACCTGGCCGCAGACATCCCCGGTCGACTGACCAAGGTGAGCCGCGACTACGACCAGATGCTCGCCACGCTCCACGAGCGGGCCCCGCACGCCAAGATCCTGGCCGTCGGCTACCCCACGGTCATCCCCAAGGACACCTCCAAGTGCCGGTACAACGACCTGCACCAGTTCCTCTCGATCACCCGGGGCGACCTGGACTGGCTGCGCCAGGACGTCCTGGAACCCCTCAACAAGGCCATCGACAAGGCGGCCGGCGCACACCGCTCCACCACGTTCGTCAACCTCTACGACTCCTCCCAGAACCACAGCGTCTGTGACGCCGGCAAGTGGGTCGAGGGCATCGTCGACCACGACGACCGGCCGGCCCTCGTGCACCCCAACGCCCGCGGCCACCGCAACGCCGCCGACCACGTCGCGTCGGCGATCCTGAACGCCATCGCCCCGGACTGACCCACACGGCACCCCGTCCTCGATCCCACAGCGAGTTGCCTCCGGCCCTCGGCGGAGGCAACTCTCCATCCATCGCACACCCGCACACAGGAACAACCCCGCTCAGCGACCCTCAAGGACTCGGAAACCCTTCGGCGATCGGATGAGGCTCCAGGCGGTCCCACGGCTCATCCGGCACGATCCACGGAGACGTCCCCAGCCGTTGTCAGCCTCCTCTCGTGCGCGACCGCATTGCCATAGCGCCCCAAAAGCCTATGAGTTCCTTTTTGCGCGTGTCCTGCCATGCCGCCTGGTGTCGTACCGGATTCCGGAGCCACCACAGGAGCCAGCTCAGCCTCCACCGTCGGTAAGGGCGCAACAATGCTTGCTGTTGTCGGCAGAAGATTTCTGGAAACTCCGCCCGCTGTTGCTGGCCCTTCGCCGGATACGGGCACATCTCGAAGGGGCAGTCCGGCATACACATGCTGCCTGGCGCCGCATCGTCGGCTCTGCCAACGGTTCGGTCGGGGTGCAGAGGTTCACGACTCTTCGTGAGGCAGGGCGGGAGAATTGTCTGGTTCGCTTTCTCCAGGCGCGCGTCCACTTCGTCCGGATCCCCCTCGCGCTCGGCAAGATTGATGAGCAGGAGCACATCGGCGAGCAACTGCTGAGCCCGGGGGTGAAGGGCACTCCAGCCGGCCGACGGCGGGATCCAGAGGTTGTGCTTTCGGGGGGCGCTGGGATTGCAGGACGCAGAGCCCACGTTTTCCATCGCCCCCTTCTCATCGATCCACAAATACCTTTCCGGGCGTCCCGTCTCGATCGCCAGGGCCCCCAGCTCGGCGGCTTCCGCCACAAAGGGGTGCAGCCGCTCCCTCCCATCGCTCCCGATGTCCCCGAATTTTATACTCCTTGGATCTCGTTTGCTGCCTGCCATACCCAGCCAGCGCCCCACGATCCGCGAAGCATCACCCTTCGGGACAGCCCTGCTGTCGCCCAATGACGTCTCCCCCAGAGCATCGGGAAGCTTCCACAGACACAGCGCATGTATGAGCGTGAGCTGCGAATACCAGTAGCGTGCCCGCGAAAGCATGAACTCGGCTTGCTGCACCATGAACTCACGGGTCTCCTCATTTGCACTCGGATGCCGCCGACGCCGATTGGCCGCGAATTTGAAACCCTGCGCCAGGGAAATCTCCAAAATTACCGGAAGTTCCGCCCTGCCAGCACCCGGCCTGTCACAGTCCAAGTGCCGAAGCCACAATTCCACCCTCTCCTTGGCCTGCCTCCGGTACCTCTTGGTGACCGAGCCCACCATCATGGGTACCAGCCACGCCCGCGCAATGTATTCGCGACGGATCCGCAATTTTTTCTCACTGTAATAGCGCTCACGCTCACGGAATGCAGGATCCACAGACCCTCGCATTTCACCTTCACGCGTCAGCCTCTCAAGTTCAGCCCTCTCCTCCCTCTGCACCTTTCGATATGTCGTTCGATACTGTTTCCATGGGTCGTACTGGATAGGCGAGGGCCGTTTGCCGGTGGAGACGGGGAACCGGCGACGCAGCTCCCCGAAGGCATCGTCACCGGAAGCACCAAATTCCTGTACCGCGGCCAGCCTGATGTGGTAGGTCGGCTCCTTGAGGACGATTTCAAAGAGCTGATCGAAGGCCGGCCTCTTCGCATGCGCCGGGTCGCTCGGGTCTTTCCTTGCCCTGGCCGCACCGAGTTCTCGAGCGGTCTCTCCAAACCTGTGGACAAGATTCTCCTTTGCCGCATCAATCGATTGCTTGTCACCAACGGTGACTTCATTCCAATTCCGAACGATCTCCTCGGCGATCCACTGATGCAAGTCTCCTTCAGATTGACCTGCCATTCTGTCGATCTGCAGCGCCGCGGCGTACATGTCGAAGACTTTCCCATCCTTTCGGGACCCGAACTCACCTACAAGCAGATCCGCTGCGGCAAGCCTGCGGTACTGCTGCCGCGTCCGCCAGCTCAGGCCAAGATCTGGTCTATCCGCTTTCCGCCCAGCCATCCGCGAGTTGAGAACCAATGCCATAAGAAGTTCCCGGCCGGGCTTTGGGGCACGGAGTGCATTCCGGAGATGATCATCAGAAATCACGCTCATGAAGCGGGATCCCAGATATGCCTGGATGATGCTGTGATGGAACCTGACTTTGTCGCCCTTCGTCTCTACGAGACCCAAATTATCCCCTTGGGTCGCATAGAGGCAGAGGGCGTTGAGGCAGGCAGACACATCCCGGCCATACGGCAGAGAATTGCCAGCACCATCAGCCACTCGATCCCTGAGCGCCTGCCAAATCTCAGGGAACTCGGATGCCGATACCGTCCGACGCCTACGCGCCATGGCCTGACGCCCCAGGCGCAACGCGGCGATCGCCACTTTCTCAAGACTGGACGTGTCTGTCGTGTCCTCGGTCCGCTCCTTCTGATCCTCGGACGAAACTTCTGCCGGGTCGATCAGCTCATTGAATCTCACTTCTATCGTGTCTTTCAGAAGACCTATGCACGCCAATGCCGAAATAACCTCCAACGTCTCGTAGCGGTGCCTGGCGGGCAAGGCGTACTTCTCGTAGATGCGCCCCTTGATCAGCGCGTTTTTCCATTCGTCGAGCAAACGCAGCCGCAGCGCCCAACGGTCGGCGCGACGGGTGTCAAGATCCTCCCATTCTTTTTTGTTGGTCAAATACTCCAGGCGATGATGCTGGCGCAACTGTCGTGCTATTTGCAGATACAGCGGAGACTCGGACACCACGGCGGTTTCGACGATCCAGTCCAGCCGCAGCTTGTCCGGAGCCGGGTAATTTGCAGCCAAATAATCGAGTGCCGCCTCCTCGCTCAACGGTTCCAGATTGATGATGGCCGCATCAGACTCCTCCAACGGCGGGTGCGGACGGGAGGCGATCACCAACGGAAGCCGCTGTTTTTCCGCCAGTTTGATCGCGTTCCG
This sequence comes from Streptomyces sp. NPDC020362, assembly GCF_040642095.1. Lineage (NCBI taxonomy): Bacteria > Bacillati > Actinomycetota > Actinomycetes > Kitasatosporales > Streptomycetaceae > Streptomyces > Streptomyces sp. NPDC020362. The sequence continues at coordinate 54,998 of NZ_JBFAET010000034.1, read as the reverse complement.
AATGGCAATGTCCCGCTCTTTCTCCTGCTCCCCTTCCGCGAACAGCTCCTCAAGTCCGTCCGCGATGACGACCGCTCTCTCGTCGGCGAGCAGCTGCCGCCACGCCCGCTCACCATGCTGCCCGGACACGAGGTCGGTATCGACTATTTCACAGAACCGTTTTCTGGCGGCCTCCGCGAAATCAAGCGACGAATCACCTTTGCTGACGTCACGAAGGCGCACCGGAACAGGCACGGCATTCTTTTGAGCCAGCATCTGAGTGAGTTGAACGAGAACCGCCGTCTTCCCGGTACCAACACTGCCCACTACAATGTAGGGCCGCCGAATTTTTCGGTCGTGGAGTGCCCTCATGAGGATCTGGCAGAGCTCCTGCCGACCGACGACATCCTCAATGATGGTGCCGGCCGTCGGCACCAAAGAGTGAGGGTCTTCCTTGGCCAGTTTTCTGGCCCTGCGGGAGGCCTTCGGATAGAAGACGATCAGGAAAACCGCTGTTGTGAAGCCCAGGGTCAGCAGCGGGCTCAGGGTGCCGCTGACGATGCCGCACGCCATTCCTGCGTCGCCACACCAGCGCGCGAGCCAAGTTCCCGAATAGCCGAATACAAGAGTGTACAATCCGAGCAAGAACCAGAAAATAAAAACCGCAGCCAATATCCACGCCATGCATCTCCACAGCGGCCACTTCATACGCCAGGTGCTCGGCGAAGGGATCCGCCGCTGCGCCACCAGCCGCATGTGGAATGAATTCCATGCCTGTCGCATGGAGTGCGTGACTCGACTGGCGTAATTCCGCACGAACAGGGGCCACCATGAGCGGTGCTCCCAGTTCTTCCCTTCGGGCGTATTGACGATTCTCGTCATGTCTCAGACCTCCCGCCTGACCTGCTTCAACGGTCATCGCGCGACGGCCGGAGGAGCAGCGCGTCATGGCAAGGTCCGACCCGCGGGCGGGCGGCGGCTGGAGGGAGGTGACCGGCTTTGCATGATGTCTTCAGCGGCGGCCACTGCGGAGCGCCAGGAGCCACGCCCGACAAGCTGCCGCCCTCCTGTTGACGAATCAACTCCCTGCTCGCGCAACAGAGGTTCAACAGGGGTTGCAGACCCCGCCTTCTCCCAGGATGCAACGGTTCTCGAGCGCGCGCACGTGGCCGCACACGCAGCTGGGCGGGGCTGTTTGTTCAAGGTGAAACTGACGCAGCCTCGGAAACGGCCCTGCCCAGTGAGTCGATGTGATTCCGTGGATTGGAAAGCCTGACAACGGCCAGGTGCCCGGGACGAGCCCTGGGCACCCGTGGCGTCTCGGATGCCTGGCAGAGGGATGCTTCTACGTCATCCCTCGCGCTTCGCCGCCATCATGCCGACGCATTCGTCGAGCGCCGCATGCAAGGGCGGTACGAAGGCGGCGAGTTCGGCGTCCGACGCCTCGCCGGCCTCCAGTACGGCGCCGACGACTGCCACCAGGACGGCGGCGGCCTCCAGGGCATGCGCGTCGGCCAGCGACTCCAGCAGTCCGCCAGGGCGCGCGACCACGAACGCTTCCTTGCCGGTGGCCGGGTCGACACCGAGGCTGCGTGGGCGCCAGGCGCTCATACGGCGGCCTCCCACGGGCAGTAGTAATGCCGCTCCCGTTCGTCACGCTCGCGTTCCCAGACGACGACGTAGGGCCGGACCAGCGGCAGACCGTCGGCGGCGATGACGTCCGTCGGGTACGGCCTCGTCCTTCGCACGGGAGTGAGTCGGTACGCGGGAACCGACGGGCAGGCGAGGAGGGGCGGGGGCGTGTCGGCACGGCGCGCTCCGCGCGGAGGCAGGAAGAGGCTTAAGAATGCGGCCAGTAGGCTGCGCATAGGTCGACTCCAGTTCAGTCGGCTGAGGCCCCGGTGAGGAAGTGGCCGCTTCCCGTCGGGGCCGTCCTGTGTGCAGAGCCTACCGTGGATAACCGCAGATAACCACGGATGCGCAGAATGCCATGGTCACCCACGCTGGAGTTCATGGAGCTTGACCGCACGCGCCCGCTATGGCGTCAGATTGCCGCGGAGATCATCCAGCGCATCAAGGACGGCACGTATCCGCCGGGAAGCCGCGTGCCGTCCACTCTCGAGATCGCCCAGGAGTTCGGCGTGGTGAACGCGACGGCCGCGAAAGCCATGCGTCATGTACGGGAACAGGGCTGGACGCGGGGCGAAGTCGGACTGGGAACCTTCGTGGTCGACTCTCTTCCGCCCTCCCCCACCTCCCCCGCCTAGCCGAAGCAGCCATCACGGCAACACCCTGCACAACGCCGCCAACGCCCCCGCCCACGCACTGTCCGGCGGTGTCCCGTACCCCACCACCAGCGCGTCCAGCGGCTCGGCGATCGCCTGCTCGTGGCGGTGGAAGGCGAGGCCGTGCAGGGCCAGGCCCTGCCAGGTGGCTGCCTGGATCACCGACTGCTCGGTGCCGGGCGGCAGCCGTAGTACGGCGTGCAGGCCGGCCGCGATGCCGGTGACCCGGACGTCGGGCGCCAGGTCGGCGACAGCCGCGGCGAGGGCGTCGCGGCGGCGCCGGTAGCGCAGGCGGGCCGAGCGCACGTGGCGGTCGTACGCGCCGGAGGCGAGGAACTCGGCCAGCGTCAGCTGGTCCAGCACGCCGCAGGTGTCGATCTGCCCCTTGGCCGCGGCCGCCTCCTCCACCAGGGACGGCGGCAGCGCCATCCAGCCGAGCCTGAGGCCGGGGGCGAGGGACTTGCTCGCGGTGCCGAGGTACACGACCCGGTCGGGGTCGAGGCCCTGCAGGGCGCCGACGGGCTGGCGGTCGTAGCGGAACTCGCCGTCGTAGTCGTCCTCCAGGACCAGCCCGCCGGTGCGCCGCGCCCAGTCCACGACGGCGGCCCGCCGGTCGGGGTGCAGCGGCGTGCCCATCGGGAACTGGTGGGCGGGGGTGAGCAGGACCGCGCCCGCGCCCGACTCCTCGTCCAGCGGGCCGGGGTCCGTGCCCAGGCCGTCGTAGGGCAGCGCGGGGGTCGTGAGGCCCGCGGCCCGCAGCAGGCCCCAGTGCACGTCGAGGCCGTACGACTCCACCGCCACCGAGCGCACCCCGCGCGCCCGCAGCAGCGGGCCGAGGATGCGCAGTGCGTGCGAGAAGCCCGCGGTGATCACGATCGCGTCGGGGTCGGTGCGCACGCCCCGGGCGCGGGCGAGGTAGCCGGCGAGGGCGGTGCGCAGTTCGGGGCGGCCGCGCGGATCGCCGTAGCCGAGGGCGTGGAAGGGGGCGGTGGCCAGGGCGCGGCGGGCGGCCTTGAGCCACTCGGTGCGCGGGAAGGAGGCGAGGTCGGGGGTGCCGGGGACGAGGCTGTGAGCGGGCTCGCCCGGCTCGCGGCGCCGGGGTGCCGTGGGCGCGGCCGCGGGCCTCCCCCGCTGCCCGGAAGGCGTGGCCGGCATCCCCGTCGCCACCCGGGTGCCGGAGCCCTGGCGGGCGCTGAGCCAGCCCTCGGCCACCAGGTCGGCGTAGGCCTCGGCGACGGTGTTGCGGGCGATGCCGAGGTCGGCCGCGAGGGTGCGGGAGGAGGGCAGCCGGGTGCCGGGGACCAGGCGGCCGCTGCGCACGGCCTCCCGCAGCGCGTCGGTCAGGCCCCTGCGCAGTCCGCCGGAGCCGGCCGGTTCCAGGTGCAGGTCGACGCCCAAAGTGGCCCAAGGATTCGCCATGGAAATGGACCATACTCCTGGGCTGCCTCGCTCCTAGGGTCGAGGACATGAGCACTGCACAGAACACCGCACAGGGAACCGCCGAGTACGCCCCCGAACACGCCCCGCGGATGGAGTGGGCCAAGCACGCGCCCGAGGTCTACCGGGCGATGATCCGGCTGGACTCGGCCGCCAGGAAGGGCCTGGACCCCACGCTGTACGAGCTGGTGAAGATCCGCGCCTCGCAGATCAACCACTGCGCGTTCTGCCTGGACATGCACACCAAGGACGCGCTCGCGGCCGGTGAGAGCGTGGAGCGGATCGTCCAGCTCAGCGCGTGGGAGGAGTCGCGGCACTTCTACACGGAGAAGGAGCTGGCGGCGATCGAGCTGACCGAGGCGATCACCGTGCTGACCGACGGCTTCGTGCCGGACGAGGTGTACGACCGGGCCGCCGAGCAGTTCGAGGAGGCCGAGCTGGCCCAGCTGATCGCGGCGATCACCGTGATCAACGCCTGGAACCGGTTCGGCGTGAGCACACGGATGACGCCGGGGCACTACCGGCCGGGGCAGTACAAGTGAGCCGTACCCAGCTGCTGGACCCGGAGGTCGGCCGGGCCATGTCCCGGCTCAGCGCGGCCGCCAAGAAGGGGCTCGGCGATCCGGTCCTCGCCGAGCTGGTCATGATCCGCGCCTCGCAGATCAACCACTGCGCGTTCTGCCTCGACATGCACCTGCGGGTGGCCCGCGAGAACGGGGAGTCGCAGGACCGCCTCCAGCTCCTCGACGCCTGGGAGGAGACCGAGGACCTCTACAGCGAGCAGGAGCGGGCCGCGCTCGCCCTGACCGAGGCCGTCACCGTCCTGACCGGGGGCACCTCCCGGACGAAGTCCGGGGGAGGCTTCGTGCCCGACGAGGTGTACGACACCGCCGCCAAGCACTTCGGCGAGGCCGAACTCGCCCATCTCATCGGCCTGATCACCGTCATCAACGGCTGGAACCGCCTCATGGTCAGCCGTCGCGTCCCACCAGGGGGGTACCAGCCGTGAGCAAGGTGGATGTGTTCCGCGCGCTGCATCTGCATCGTGTTCCGGGCGACCCGCTCGTCCTGCCCGGTCCCTGGGACGCGGCCAGTGCGCGGGTGTGCGCCGAGGCCGGGTTCCCGGCACTGGCCACGCCGAGCGCGGGCGTCGCCGCCTGTCTCGGGTACGAGGACGGGGCGACCCCGGCCGACGAGATGTTCGCGGCGGTGGCCCGGATCGTGCGGGCGGTGGACGTACCGGTGTCGGCGGACGTCGAGAGCGGCTACGGGCTTGCGCCGAAGGAACTGGTGGAGCGGCTGCTGGAGGCCGGTGCCGTGGGGTGCAACCTCGAGGACTCCAGCGGGGGTGTCCTCAAGGACCCGCACGAGCAGGCCGAGTTCCTCGCCGAGGTCCGCTCGGCCGCCGCCGACCGGCTGTTCGTCAACGCCCGCGTCGACACCTTCGTCCACGGGGACGGCGACCCGGAACGGGCCGTCGAGCGGGCCGCGTTGTACGTGGCGGCAGGGGCGGACTGCGTGTACCCGATCCTCGCCCCCGCGGACGTGCTGCCGCTGCTGCGGTCCGCGATCCAGGGGCCGCTCAACATGCTGGCCCGGCTGGACGGCGAGGGCCCCTCGCCCGCCGGACTCGGCGAACTCGGGGCCACCCGCATCACGTTCGGGCCGGGACTCCAGCGGCGGGCAGCGGCCGCGCTGCGGGAGATCGCCGACGGGCTCCGCTAGACCGGCTCGGGACAGCCGCTGCGACGGGCTCCGCCGGACCGGCTCAGGACAGCCACTGCTTCCACACGGAGGGGTGGCTGTCCACCCACTTCTTCGCCGCGTCCGCCGGTGAGAGCTTCTGCTGGGCGATCATCAGCGAGACCTCGTTCTGGTCCTCGGTGGTCCACTTGAACTTCTTCAGGAAGGCCGCCGCCCTGCCACCGGACTTCGCGAAGTCGGCGTTGAGGTACTTCTGCAGCGGGGTGTGCGGGTACGCGCAGGCGATCTTGGCCGCGTCCGCGTCGCAGCCCTCCTTGTACGGCGGCAGCTTCACCTCCGTCATGGGGACCTTCTTGAACAGCCACTGCGGCGAGTACCAGTAGGTCAGGAAGGGCTTCTTCTCCTTGGCGAACTGCTTGATCTGGGTGATCTGCGCCGCCTCGGAACCGGCGAAGACGACCTGGTAGTCCAGCTTCAGGTTGTTCACCAGCGCCTTGTCGTTGGTGACGTAGGACGGGGAGCCGTCCATCAGCTGGCCCTTGCCGCCGCTCTCCGGGGTGCGGAACAGCGAGGCGTACTTGTTCAGGTTCTTCCAGTCGGTGATGTCCGGGTGCTGCTCGACCAGGTACGTGGGCACGAACCAGCCGATGTGCCCGGTCACCCCGAGGTCGCCGCCGTGGGCGATCGTCTTCTTGTCGGTGACGTACCGCTTCTCCTGGTCCGGGTGGCCCCAGTCCTCCAGGATCGCGTCGACCCGGCCCTGGCTGAGCGCGTCCCAGGCGGGCACCTCGTCCACCTGGACCGTGTCGACGCGGTAGCCCAGCTTGTGCTCCAGGAGGTACTGGGCGACGGCCACGTTCGACTGGGCGCCGACCCAGGACTGCACGGACAGGGTGACCGTCTTCGAGCCCTGGGCGTTCGCGAACGGCGAGGCCTGCTTGGTCATGTCGGCGGCGCCACAGCCGGTCAGCAGCGCGAGCGAGCCCAGGGCCGCGGTCGCGGCCACGGCAGTCGTACGGATGCGCATGTCAGGCTCCTTCCCTCGCGCGGCGTTCGGTCGGCTGGGTCACCCGGTCCAGCATCAGGCCCAGGCAGACGATGGCCGCACCGGCGACCAGGCCGGTCGCCAGGTCGCCCTGGGCGAGGCCGAAGGCGACGTTGTAGCCGAGGGCACCGCCGCCCACCAGGCCGCCGATGATGACGACGGCGAGGACCAGGACCACGCCCTGGTTGACGGCGAGCAGCAGCGACCGCCTGGCGAGCGGGAGCTGGACCTGCCACAGCTGCTGGCGGCCGGTCGCGCCGAGCGAGCGCGCCGACTCCAGCGCGGCCGGGTCGACCTGGCGCAGGCCCTGCGCGGTGATCCGGACGACGGCCGGCAGGGCGTAGACGACGGCCGCGGCGACGGCGGGGGCACGGCCGACCCCGAACAGGGCGACGACCGGGATCAGGTACACGAACTGCGGCATGGTCTGGAAGACGTCCAGGACCGGGCGCAGCGCCCTCTCGAAGCGGTCGCTGCGGGCGGCGGCGATGCCGGCGGCGAAGCCGAGGACGAGGGTGACGGCGACGGCCGCGAGCACCTGCGAGAGCGTGTCGAGGGACGGCTCCCACACCCCGAGCACACCGATCGCGGCCATGGCGAGGACAGCGGTCAGCGCGGTGCGCCAGGTGCCGATCACCCAGGCCAGCGCGGCGACAATGAGCAGCACCGACCACCAGGGCAGCCACTGCAGGCCGCTGCGGACCGGGTCCAGGATCCAGGTGGTGAAGTGTCCCGCCCAGTCGGCGGTGCCGCCGACGACCGGGACGCCGGAGTAGAGGTGGGCGGTCATCCACTCGACGGCGCGGTTGACCGGATCGGCGATGGGCACCGTCCAGCCGGAGGGCCAGTCGAGGCGGCCGAGGAGACGGGCGGCCAGGGCGACGGCCACGGTGACGGCGAGCGCGTACGGCCGGCCGATCGTGCGGGGGCGGTCGCTCGCGTCGGTGCCGTCGCCGGCCGCCGCGGTGACGCGGTCCAGGACGACCGCGAGCAGCACGATCGGGATGCCGGCCGAGAGGGCCGCGCCCACGTCGACGGAGGCGAGCGCCTGGTAGACGCGGTCACCGAGGCCGCCGGCGCCGATGACCGAGGCGATCACGGCCATGGACAGCGCCATCATGATCGTCTGGTTGAGGCCGAGCAGGAGTTCCTTGCGGGCCAGCGGTATGCGGGCGGTCAGCAGCCGCTGCCGGCCGGTGGCGCCGAGCGACTCCACGGCCTCCAGGACCTCGGGGTCGGCGCCGCGCAGGCCGAGTGCCGTGAGGCGGGCCATCGGCGGGGCGGCGTAGACGACGGTGGCGAGGACGGCCGCGGGGACGCCGATGCCGAAGACCAGGACGACGGGGAGGAGGTACGCGAACGCCGGGAGCACCTGCATGGTGTCCAGCACCGGGCGCAGGGCGCGGTTCAGACGGTCGGAGAGGCCGGCGGCGAGGCCCAGCACGGCGCCCACGGCCACGGAGGCGAGGACGGCGACGACCATGAGCGCGAGGGTCTGCATGGTCGGCACCCACATGCCGAGCGCGCCGCAGGTCAGGAAGGCGAGCGCCGTGCCGGCGGCCAGGCGGACGCCGGCGACCCGCCAGGCGACGAGGGCGCCGAAGACGGTGACGCCCGTCCAGCCCGCCGCGAGCAGGGTGAGGTAGACGGCGCGTACGGAGAGGACGACCGCGTTGCTGATGTAGCCGAAGAAGTAGAGGAACAGGGGGTGGCTGTCGCGGTTGTCGATGACCCAGTTGCTGGCGCTTGCGAGGGGTTTGGAGAGGTCGACGGTGAGCGCGTGCGGCCAGGCGCCGCCGCCCCAGTGGGCGTTCAGCGGGGGGACGACGACCGCGGCGGCGAGCGCGAGCAGGAGGAGTTTGGCCACCGCGCGGTTGTTGAGGACGGGGAGTCTGCGGCGGGTGGGGACGGTGAGGGTGACCATCAGACGTCCTCCGGGCTGGTGCGGGGACGGGGTACATCCGTGTCCGCGTCCGCGGCCACGCCTGCCACCACGCCCAGCAGTTGCTCGTGGCCGACCACGCCGACGCACCTGCCCTCCTCCATGACCCGGGCCGGGGCGCCCGCGCGGGCCACTGCCTCGATCGCCTCGGCCACCGGGGCCTCCGGGCGGACCACGGGGCCGCCCGCCGCGTCCTGCGGGGACGCCGGGCGCATGGCCGTGCGGCAGGTGACGACCTGTTCGCGCGGGACGTCGCGGACGAACTCACGGACGTAGTCGTCGGCCGGGGAGGAGACGATCTCCTCGGGGGTGCCGAGCTGGACCACACGGCCGTCGCGCATCAGGGCGATGCGGTCGCCGAGCTTCAGGGCCTCGGCGAGGTCGTGGGTGATGAAGACCATCGTGCGGCCCTCCTCGCGGTGCAGGCGGGCCACCTCGTCCTGCATGTCGCGCCGGATGAGCGGGTCGAGGGCGCTGAACGGCTCGTCGAACAGGAGGACCTCGGGGTCGACGGCGAGCGCGCGGGCGAGTCCGACGCGCTGGCGCTGGCCGCCGGAGAGCTGGCCGGGGCGGCGCTTCTCCATGCCCTCCAGGCCGACCTTGGCGACGATCTCGGCGGCCCGCTCGCGCCGTTCGGCCTTGCCGACGCCCTGGATCTCCAGGCCGTACGCCACGTTGTCCAGGACCGTGCGGTGCGGGAGCAGGCCGAAGTGCTGGAAGACCATCGCGGCGCGGTGGCGGCGCAGTTCGCGCAGGCGGGCGCGGTCCATGGCGCGCACGTCCTCGCCGTCGATGGCGATGGCGCCCGCGGTCGGCTCGATCAGCCGGGTCAGGCAGCGCACGAGGGTGGACTTGCCGGAGCCGGACAGGCCCATCACCACGAAGACCTCGCCCTTGCGCACGTCGAAGGAGACGTCCCGGACGGCGGCCGTGCAGCCGGTGCGGGAGCGCAGGTCGGCGGGGCTCAGCGCGCTGAGTTCCGGGTCGGCCGGGACACGGTCGGCCTTCGGGCCGAAGACCTTCCACAGGCCGTCCACGGAGAAGACGGGGGTGCCGGCGGTGGGGGGCTTGCGAGTGGGAACAGTGAGCGTCATCGCGCATCACCTCCTATCAGGTCGACGGCCTTCTCCCCGACCATGAGCACCCCGATCATCGGGTTGACGGCGGTCATGGTCGGGAAGACGGAGGCGTCGGCGATGCGGATGCCGTCGAGACCGCGGATCTTCAGATCAGGGTCCACTACGGCGAGTTGGTCGTCGGCGGCGCCCATCTTGCAGGTGCCGGCCGGGTGGTACACGGTGTGGGCGACCTTGCGGGCGTACTCGCTCAGCTCGGCGTCACCCACGACGTCCGGGCCGGGGCAGACCTCGCGCTTGAGCCAGCCCGCGAGCGGCTCGGCCCGGGCGACCTCACGGGCGATACGGATGCCGTCGACCAGGGTCCGGGCGTCGTAGTCGTCCTCGTCGGTGAAGTACCGGAAGTCCAGCGCGGGCTTCACGGACGGGTCGGCGCTGGTCAGGTAGAGGCGGCCGCGGCTCTTCGGCTTGGGGATGTTGGGGGTCATCGAGACGCCGTACTGCGGGCGTTCGTAGCCGAGGCGCTCGGGGTTGTCCGTGAACGGGACCTGGTAGAAGTGGAACATCAGGTCCGGGCCCTCGTGTTCGGGGTCCCGGCGCACGAACAGGCCCGCGTCGGAGTCCATCGCGGAGTTCTCCGGGATCGGTCCGTGGGTCTCCCAGACGATGACCGACTCGGGGTGGTCGAGCAGGTTCTCGCCGACGCCCGGCAGGTCGTGCACGACGGGGATGCCGAGCGCCTCCAGGTCCGCGCGAGGCCCGATGCCCGAGTGCAGCAGCAGACGGGGCGAGTCGACGGCGCCCGCGCTCAGGACGACCTCGTTCCGCGCCCTGATCAGCAGTTCCTCTCCGTCCTTGGTGCGCACGTGCACGCCCTCGGCACGGGTGCCGTTCAGCTCCAGCCTGTGCGCCCAGGTCTCCAGGAAGATGCGGAGGCCCGGGCGCTCGTCCATCACCGGGTGCAGGTAGGCCACCGAGGCGGAGGAGCGCTTGTTGTTCTCGGGGTGGTAGGCGAGGTCGAAGAAGCCGACGCCGTCGGTGAACGGCTTGCGGTTGAAGCCCTCGACGAGGGGGACCCCGAGCGCCGACCGGGCGGCGTCCACGAAGTCGCGGGCGATGGCGTTCCGGTCCTTCTCGTCCACGGAGACGATGTTGTTGAGGAGGCGGGCGAAGTAGGCCTCCATGGGGACGGCGCCCCACCCCTTGGCGCCGGCCGCCTCCCACTCGTCCCAGTCGGACGGGAGCGGCTTGAAGGAGATGAGGGTGTTGTGCGAGGAGCAGCCGCCGAGGACGCGGGCGCGGCTGTGCCGGATGCGGGAGTTGCCGCGGGGCTGTTCGGTGGTCGGGTAGTCGTAGTCGAGGTCGCCGCCGAGCAGGCCCATCCAGCGGCGCAGGGTCAGCACGTCGTCGCGGCCGACGTCGCTGGGGCCGCCCTCGATGACGGCCACGGTGACGTCGGGGTTCTCGGTGAGGCGGGAGGCGATGACGGATCCCGCGGTGCCGCCGCCGATGACGACGTAGTCATAGGTGTGGGTGTTGTCGGGCAGGGGGTGGGGCATGGGGTGGTACTCCAGATAGAGGGGTCGGCTGGGGGCGGCGGCTCAGCCTGCGAACCAGCGCACCGGCTTCGGCGCGAGGTTCTGGTACACGTGCTTGGTCTCGCGGTACTCGGCGAGCCCGGCCGGCCCCAGCTCGCGGCCCGTGCCGCTCTTGCCGAACCCTCCCCACTCCGCCTGCGGCAGGTAGGGGTGGAAGTCGTTGATCCAGACGGTGCCGTGGCGCAGCCGTCCCGCGACCCGCCGGGCGCGGCCGGCGTCGGTGGTCCAGACGGCTCCGGCAAGGCCGTACTCGGTGTCGTTGGCGAGGAACACCGCCTCCTCCTCCGTGCGGAAGGTCTCGACGGTGAGGACCGGTCCGAAGACCTCCTCGCGGACGACCTTCATCTCGCGGTGGCAGTGGTCGAGGACGGTCGGCTCGTAGAAGTAGCCGGACTCCGGCCTGTGCGCGGCGGGCTCCGGGCGCTTGCCGCCGCAGCGCAGCACCGCACCCTCGGCGAGCGCGGAGGCGACGTACGTCTCGACCTTGGCGCGCTGCTGTTCGGAGACGAGCGGGCCGCACTCGACGCCGTCCTCGGTGCCGCGGCCGAGCCTGATCCGCTGGGCGCGGCGGGCGAGTTCGGTGACGAAACGGTCGCGGACGGACTCCTCGACGATGAGGCGGCCGCCGGCCGAGCAGACCTGGCCGCTGTGGATGAACGCGGCGTTGAGGGCCTGGTCGACGGCGGTGTCGAAGCCCTCATCGGTGGCACAGGCGTCGGCGAAGACCACGTTGGGGTTCTTGCCGCCGAGTTCGAGGGCGACCTTCTTGACGGTGGGGGCGGCGGCCTGGGCGACCTTGGTGCCGCTGACCAGGCCGCCGGTGAAGGAGACCAGGTCCACGCCGGGGTGCTCGGCGAGGCGGGCGCCGACGGTGTGGCCCGCTCCGGTGACCAGGTTGGCGACGCCGGCAGGCAGGCCGGCCTCGGCCAGCAGGTCGATCAGCGCGATGGTCGTCATCGGCGTGATCTCGCTGGGCTTGATCACGAAGGTGTTGCCCGCGGCGAGCGCCGGGGCGATCTTCCAACTGGCCTGGAGCAGCGGGTAGTTCCAGGGCGTGATCATGGCGCAGACGCCGACCGGCTCATGGACGACGACGCTGTGGATGTCGGGCGAGCCCGCGTCGACCACCCGGCCGGGCGCCTCGGCGGCGACCAGGTCGGCGAAGTAGCGGAAGGCGTCGGCGACGCAGTCGATGTCGACGCGTCCCTCCTCGAGGGTCTTGCCCGCGTCCCGGCTCTCCAGCAGGCCGAGTTCCTCACGGTCGCGGACGAGGAGGTCGGCGACGCGGCGCAGCAGGGCGGCGCGCTCGGCGACGGGGGTGCCGGGCCAGGGGCCCTGGTCGAATGCCTGCCGGGCCGCGGCCACCGCCCGTTCCGCGTCCTTCTCGTCGCCCTCCGCGACCACGGCGAGGGGCCGGGCGTCCGCGGGGTCGAGGATCTCGCGCGTCGCGCCGGAGATCGCTTCCAACCACTCGCCTCCCGCGTGGATGGTCGCCCGGGCCTGTCGTTCCGTTCTGTCCGCCATGATCGGTATTGCCTTCCGTTCCTGTTCAGTGCCCCTGTGTCACAGACGTGTCACAGTCAGGGACCGTCACCGCCTGCCCCGGGGGGCGCATCGCATGCGCAATCGACGACCGAAAGTGCGCCGGGTCACTGAAAGGCGTGGATGTATGCGAACAATTCGGACATCGTCGGTGAGGTTGTCCGGTGGATGAGCGGGCTCGGCCACGTCTCCCTGCGCTCGGGCGGGCCGGACGGTCACCACCGGCCGCGTGCCCGGCCGGGCACGGCTACGGATGCGTCACGCCCTCGGGCGAGGCAGACTGGTCAAGGAGTGCGAGGCACTCAAGCCCCCCTGACACACCGTTCCCACCTCGCTGGACACATGTGGGCGACGAAAGGTCGAGTCGGTGGACGGCATACGAGAGCATCGCCGGGCAACCGCCTGGTTGCAGCAGGCTCGCGCCGCACAGACCCGCGGCTCCCCTCCTGGAATCGCACGCACCACCAGCCACGCCGTCCTGGACGCCCTGGGCGATACGGACGTCGAGGGCCGGGAAGCGCCGAGGCTGTACCGCTTCGTCGTGGGCGTCGACCGGCAGGCCCGTCCGCTGGACGCCCAGGAGCTGGCGGCGCTGGGGGATCCGATGGCGGCGCTGTTCTTCCGCAAAGGCACCTTCCCGTCGACGGTGCATGATCTCCTCGCCGGGCTGCCCGAGCCGGCGACGAAAGAGAACCAGTCCGTCTATCTGATCGGCGAGGCCGGGCAGGTGCCGCCCGGCTCCGCCCCCGAGCTGCCGCGTGCCATGCGGTTCGCCGTCGCTCGGGCCGCCACCGGCCGGGACGTGGACCTGCTGGTGAGCACAGGGGCGAACGAGGATCCGGCCGCGACGTTCCTGCAGGTTGCCGCCTGGGATCCGGCCGCGAAGGTCTTCAACTACTACATGCGGATCAGCCCCGTGTGGGTGTGGGCGGGCAACTCCTGGTCCGCTCTCGCCCCCGGCTCCCGCGGGCACGGCTGCTTCGACAGCCACATCAACGGCAGCGTCGTGATGAAGGAGCTGAAGGAGCCCTGGATCAACTGGCAGTCCCAGGCGGCGGCGATTCGGCTGGCCCCGGACGACCCCTTCCGCGACGACCCGCTGTATCAGCAGGTCATCGGCGCCGAGAACCTCGAACTGACCGTCCGCGCGCTGATCAGCCGCTGGACGGCCGCCCGCCTGGCAGCCGTCACGCGGGACGGCACCGTGGAGCATCCCGAGCAGCTGATGCGCCATCTGTTCACCACGAGCGCCGTGAACCTGACGAGTACGGCGACCCAGAGTTCGACGATCACCCCTTCCAGCGGTGACCTGCTCCTGCCCCCGGGCTTCTGGCTGAACGGCGACGCGCTCCTGGGGGATCTCGAACTGCCCGTCACGGCCGCCCTTCCTCCCATGGCGCCCGCCGCCCACTACGTGGCGAGCCTGGCGGCCTTCGGCTTCGCCCTGGAGGAGAAGAGCAGCGGTTTCTCCCAGCCTGGGGACACCTTCTTCGCGTTCGTCGTACCGGAGGCGGCCTGCGAGGACAACGACGTGGTGCGGCAGATGGTGGAACAGGGCCTGATCACGGCCAAGTTCGCCGCCTGCGCCCTCATGGTCGATTTCACCAACCCGGTCTTCAGCTCCGCCCGCACGCAGTTGACGGCCCACGTCCCCACCGCGCCGACCGCCGTGACCGAGCTGCAGGACCACATCGCACTGGCGATCGCGGATGCCGCCACCGGACTGCCGCCCGGCAGCCCTGAAGGCCGTTTCACCGCCGACTGGGCCCTGGCCGACGACACCTGGCCCAAGGTTTTCGCCCAGCGGATCGACGACTACCTCGGACACGTCGGCCGACGGATCCGCGAGTCCGCCGGCTTCGACGACTACGTCCGGCTGGCGGAGTCCCGCCGCCGCGACTTCAAGGCGATGCGGCTCAACGAGTTCGAGCTGACGCTGCCGACCACCGACATCCCCGCGGACGCCCTGCGGCTCGGGATGAACGACGACGGCACGGTCGCACCCGCCTCGTGACGGCCGCCGCCGTCCGCGGCTCGTCCGCCCCCGGCCACCTCTCAGCGAAGGAGTGCCCCATGAGCCTGCTCGCCGCCTACGGCCCGCCCGGTCGCCTCGACGATCTCGACGAGACCGGCCTGAAGGCCTGGAACGTGTTCATCAGCGACCGGGTCGACGCCTCGATCTCGGGCCCCGATCCCCACCAGGTGCTCAACGACAGCCCGCGCAGCCAGTTCTACAACCTCACCAGGACCGACACGGCGGACGACGCCCGGGAGGCCACCGTCACCTGGACGGCCTTCCCCCGTCTGATCAAGATCCAGTCCCTGTCCGACGCCCAGCGGTGGCAGCGGGCCGACGCCAGCCGGGACGTCCAGGACGAGTACTGCGAGTGGAGCGTCTCCCGCAATGCCGCCGGGAAGATCACCAAGGTCATGTTCACCTGCGAGGGCCCCGAGTACTGGCACCTGCTCGCCCAGTCGGACCCCGCCAAGGTTCTCGAGCTCTACCGGACGCACATCAGCCCGGACGTCCAGCACGGCGACCTCTTCGGAGCCACCGGCACCTACAACCCCCGTAACCGGTGGAACGACTCCACGGCGCACGGCGCCATGCATCTGATCCAGCCCAACAACACCCTGGGCGCCGAGATCGAACTCGCGGCCGCGGCCACCATCGTGCGGGTCATCGACGGCCACGAGCTGACCACCGAGCAGGAACTCGTCCACTGCAGCAAGTACGGCGAGCCCGAGCGCAACAGCGACCCGCACATCGGCGGAGCCGTGAACGACCTCGCCCGGCAGAAGGCGGACGTCTCCCTCGCCGACCCGGTCGGTCTCTACTTCGAAAAGCTGGCAACGGACGGCTGGGCCACCCCGGACGGCTCCGATCCCAAGGACTACTGGGTCAGGCAGCGCGGCGACGTGACCCACCCCGTTCGGTTCGTCTACGAAGTGCCCGAGGACAAGGGCTTCACCGTCGGCGACATCAAGATCAACGGCAGGCCCGTCCAGTTCGGCGCGCAGATCGCCGACTTCATCACCATCAAACTGACCGGCGTGGCCTGCCGGTTCGGGCAGAGCACCACGACGCCGAAAACCGCCTGCGTGCAGATGGCCCCCGCGCCCGTCGAGCCGGACGCGGTCGCACGGAACCTCAGCGCGGCTTCGGTCCCCGGCTACCGCGCCGCGCCACTCGCCACCTCCTGGACCCGCCGCCGCTGAGCGGTCCGCACGGACGGCGCACCCGGTCACCGGTGCGCGGCCGGCTCCGGGACCGTCAGCTCCCGTACGCAACCGCGCAGCCAGGCATGGGACGGGTCGCCGTCGTGGCGCGGATGCCAGGCCATCCCCAGCCGCAGCGGGGGCAGGGGCACCGGCACCGGGAAGGTCCTCAGACCGAGCGCCGTCACCATCGGCTCGGTCCTGCCGCCGATCATCCCCACCAGATCGGTGTCACGGATGGCGAAGAGGGAGGCGAGGAAGGTTGCCACACTGCCCACCACCCGCCGTTCGAGGCCGAGTTCGGCGAGCGCCGCGTCAACGGGGCCGTACAGCCTGCCCCGTCGCGAGACGGTGATGTGAGGGGCCTCGGCGGCGAACCGCTCCGGTGTCACCTCCCCCTCCAGGAGCGGGTGTCCGCCACGGACCACACCGACCATCCGGTCCTCGGCCAGTGCCTCCACGTGCACCTCGGGCGCCACCGTGTCGATCACCCCCAGTTCCAGGTCGGCGGTTCCCTCCCGCAGGAACGGCACGTCCACATGGCTCTCCGCCAGAAAGCGGATACGGATGCCGGGCGCCTCCCGGGCGGCGCGCGCGAAGAGGGCCGGGCCGAGGGACGCGGCGATCATGTCTTGGCCGAGGATCGTGAAGGTGCGCTCCACCGTCCTGAGGTCGGTGTCCCGGCCGGGCCGGAACAGCGCACGGGCCCGCTCCACCACCGCGCTCACCTCGGCGCGCACGGCGAGCGCGTGCGGTGTCGGCACCATGCGACGGCCGGCCCGGACGAGGACCGGATCACCGAGGGCCTTGCGGATCCGGCCGAGGGTGCGGCTCATCGCCGGCTCGGACAGGTGCAGCCGGCGGGCGGCGCCCTGCACGCTCTGCTCCTCCAGCAGAACGTCCAGCGCGAGCAGCAGGTTCAGGTCCAGGCCCGTGGATTGCGTCATGCGCAAGTATCCCTTGCAAAGGTTGCACTGGAAAGCAAGTCAGGGGCGAGCCTACGGTGAGAGGGCATCCCACACCAACCGCCCAGCTCCCGGGAGGAGCCGTGCCCTCGCACGCCCCGAAACGCTCGACACTCCTCGCGCTGTGCGCCTGCGTCCTGGTCGCCCAGAGCATGGTCGCCGCCATCAACCTGCTGATACCCCAGCTGAGTTCGTCGTCGCTGCACCCCTCGCACAGCGAGATCCTGTGGACGGTCGACGCGTACGTCATCGTCTTCGCCGGGCTCCTCGTCCCGGCCGGTGCGCTCGGCGACCGGCACGGCCGCAAGGGTGCGCTGCTCGCCGGGCTCGGCCTGTTCGCGGCGGGCGCCGCCACCAGCGCGCTGGCGTCCGGCCCGGCCGTACTGATCGCGGGCCGGGGGCTGTCCGGCGCCGGAGCGGCCCTGATCACCCCGGCCACCCTGTCGATCCTGATGCAGCTGTCCGGACCCGAGCACCGGGCCCGTTCCATGGCCGCCTGGACCCTGTCGCTCGGCCTGGGCGGCGCGGCGGGCAACCTGGGCGGCGGGCTGGTCGGCCAGTTCCTGTCCTGGCGCGCCCTGTTCGCGGTCATGGTCCCGCTCGCCGCGGTGCTCGCCGCCGCCGTCGTCGTCACCACCCCGCGCACCGACCGCTCCACCGCCGGAAACCTCGACCCGCTCGGCACCCTCCTGCTCACCGCGGGCCTGGTCGCGGTCCTGTTCGGCATCATCGAGGGCCCGGCCCACGGCTGGGCCTCCGCACGCATCCTCGGCGCCTTCACCGCGGGAGCCCTGCTCGTCGCCGCCTTCACCGTGCACGCACTGCGCTCCACCGCCCCGCTGTTCGACCCGCGCGTCTTCGCCTCCTCCCGGCTGCGCGCCGCCTCCCTCGGCACGGCCACCGGATTCTTCGGCCTGTTCTCCCTCTTCTTCGTCAACTCCCAGTACCTGCAGGAGCTGAAGGGTTTCGGGGCCGCCGTCACCGGCGTCGCGATCCTGCCGCTGCCCTTCGGGATGGCGCTGTTCCAGAAGCTGGCGGGCCGCTGGGCGGGCCGCCCCCGCGCGGTCATCGGCACCGGACTCGCCCTGATCGGCCTCGGCCTGCTCGGCGTCTCCACCGTGGACGCGGGCACCCCCTACACGGTGTACGCCGGCTGGCTGCTGGTCATCGCGGCCGGCACCGGTCTGTCCATGCCCGCCCTGACCTTCGGCGTGGTCACCTCGCTCCCGCCCCACCAGGCGGGCCTCGGCTCCGGCCTCGCCACCACCGCCCGCGAGACCGGCGCGGCCCTGGGCGTCGCGGTCACCGGAACCGTCCTGTCCTCCCACACCGACCTGGCCGGCGGCATGGGCCCGGCCCTGCGCACGACCGCCCTGGTGGTGCTGGCCGCGACCGCGCTGGTGGTCGTCGGACACGGCGACCGGGCCCGATCGCGCTCTATCGCGTCCGGCCCCGAACGCGTAATGTCGCGTTCGGCGCGCTCCTGAGCTCCGGCGCCCGCCGCAGACAACCGGGTTGCCCCCTCCCCCGTTCACCACGACACCCACGACACCGAGGAGCCGTCCGTGCCGGCCCTGCTGAACCCCGTCCTCGACCTGCTGATGCTCCGGGGCACCGTCACCGGGACCGAACCGATCGCCGCGCGCATGCGACGCCTGCGCATCGAGGGCGACGCGCTGGCCGGGCTGGAGGTGCGGCCCGGCCAGCAGATGCGGGTCCTGGTCGGCACCGGGCTGACCCGGCGCACCTATTCGGTGTGGCGCTACGAGCCCTCCGGAGCCGTCGAGTTGTGCGTCCTGGACCATCCGGAGGCCGGGCCCGGCGCACGCTGGGGACGGGCCGCCGGGGTGGGCGACGAGGTGCGGCTGGGCAGACCGGAGGGTTCGTTCGTGCTGCGCCCCGAGGCCGCGCACCATGTGTTCGTCGGCGAGGAGACGGCGTCCGTCGCCTTCGGGGCCATGCTCGCGGCACTGCCCGCAGGGGCGCGGATCTCGGGATGCATCGAGACGGGGACGGTGGCGGACCGTCTGCCGCTGTGCCACGCGGAGCGCCTCGACTGGTCGCTGCGCGACGACACCTCGCTGCCCCAGTCGGTACGACGGCTCGCCCCCGAGCCCGGCGGCGTCGCGTACGTCGCCGGTCAGGCACGGACCGTCCAGGAGGTACGGCGGGTGCTCGTCCGGGAGGCGGGGTGGGACCGGCGCTCGGTCCTCACCAAACCGTTCTGGGCGCCGGGCAAGCGCGGCATGGAGTGACCGCGCCCGCTACGCGCATGCGGCGCCCGTCGGGCAGAAGGACGCAAGCGCCGTCGTGAGCGGCCCGCGGACCTGGCCGTCGGGCAGGCTCTCGGGGCCACTTGCGCGGATCGCGTACAGCGTGCCGTCGGCCGCCCGGAAGCGGTGGTCCACCACCTGGCGGGCCCCCTTGCTCCGGTCGTCGTAGCGGTACGACAACTCGGCCCAGCCGGCTCCGGAGCGGCGGGCGAGGGCCCGGTAGCCGGGCTCGTGGGAGTAGCCGTAGCCCGGGGCGTTCTCGGCCAGGTCCAGGGACTCGGTCACGGTGGGCTCGGCCAGCTCGAAGATCTGCAGCAGTCGGCCGTCGGACGGGGAGTCGTAGAAGACCACGGCCGCCTTCTCCCCCTGCTCCTGCCGCCTGGTCCAGCCATCGGGGACGGCGAGGGCGTAGCCGACGGGGTCGTGGACGAGGCGGTAGCCGACGGGGGGCCGCGCGGATGCCTGCGGAGTGGACGGGGAGGCGTCGGGTGCGGTGGTACCGGCCCGGGGCGAAGGGGCCGAGGCGGAGACGGTGACGCCGGTGGCCCCGGAGGACGCCGCCGGGGAGCCGCTGCCGCCGCGGTCCCGGCCGAGGTACCAGACCCCGAGGCCGGAGCCGGCACCGACCAGGACCATGGCGACGACGAGGGCGACCAGCCTGTCGCCCCGGGCGCGCCGGGTGTCGTACGACGGTGCGGGGGCCGCCACGGGTGTGCCGCCGGCGTGGGTGGGGACGGGGGCCGCCACGGGCGTGCCGCCGGCGTGGGTGGGGACGGTGGCCCAGGGCGGGGGCGGAGGCGGCGGGGTGGCGGCGGGGCCGGGGTCCGCGGTCGGCGGTACGGGGGTCGTGCGGGTCTCCTCGTAGGCCCAGGGCGGCGGGGCGCCCGCGGGTGACCAGACCGCCCGGCCCCTGTCCTCACCGGGCCCGCCGTCGCGCCCCTCCTCGCTGTTGAAGCCGCCGCTCCAGCCGCTCATCACGAACCCCCCGAATCACCCTTGCGCGCACTGCTTTTGACAGTAGCGCCGAAAACGGGCACGGGCCCCGCTCCGGACGAAACCGGAACGGGGCCCGTACAGGGTCGCTGCGAAAGCGGCCGGAGGCGGACTCAGATGAGGCCCAGGCCGCGGACCGCCTCGCGCTCCTCCTCGAGCTCCTTGACGGAGGCGTCGATGCGGGCGCGGGAGAACTCGTTGATGTCCAGGCCCTGGACGATCTCGTACTTGCCGTCCTTGGTGGTGACCGGGAAGGAGGAGATCAGGCCCTCCGGGACGCCGTAGGAGCCGTCCGACGGGATGCCCATGGAGGTCCAGTCGCCCTCGGCGGTGCCGTTGACCCAGGTGTACACGTGGTCGATCGCGGCGTTGGCGGCGGAGGCCGCGGAGGAGGCGCCACGGGCCTCGATGATCGCGGCACCGCGCTTGGCGACGGTCGGGATGAAGTCCTCGGCCAGCCACTTCTCGTCGTTCACGGTCTCGGCGGCGTTCTTGCCGGCGACCGTGGCGTGGAAGATGTCCGGGTACTGGGTGGCGGAGTGGTTGCCCCAGATGGTCAGGCGCTTGATGTCGGCGACCGTGGAGCCCGTCTTCTTCGCGAGCTGGGTCAGCGCGCGGTTGTGGTCCAGGCGGGTCATCGCGGTGAAGCGCTCGGCCGGGACGTCCGGCGCGGCGGCCTGCGCGATGAGCGCGTTGGTGTTGGCCGGGTTGCCGACGACGAGGACCTTGATGTCGTCCGCGGCGTGGTCGTTGATGGCCTTGCCCTGCGGCTTGAAGATGCCACCGTTGGCCTGCAGCAGGTCACCGCGCTCCATGCCCTTGGTGCGGGGGCGGGCACCCACCAGGAGGCCTACGTTGGCGCCGTCGAAGGCGACGTTCGGGTCGTCCGTGATGTCGATGCCCTGGAGCAGCGGGAACGCGCAGTCGTCCAGCTCCATGGCCGTGCCCTCCGCGGCCTTCAGCGCCGGGGTGATCTCCAGGAGGCGCAGCTTGACCGGCACGTCCGCGCCGAGCAGCTGGCCGGAGGCGATGCGGAAGAGCAGGGCGTAACCGATCTGGCCGGCCGCGCCGGTGACGGTGACGTTCACGGGAGTGCGGGTCATGGCGTTCTCCGTATGACAGCTGGCGGTGGGGCGTCACTGCCCCGGCGGATGATCGATCTCTTGGCGTCAAGAGAATCCAGCGGTCAGGCTATCGCGCATCCGGCATGCGAGATGTCCGGGGCCATGTGGCTCAGCCCACAGACCGGACCCACCGGGCGAATCCCGCAAGCCGGGCCCGCCACCTGAACGGCGGCCGCCCGTCCGGGAGAGGAGGACGAGGACGGCCGCCGATGGGGGTACCGGTTCACCGGATCCCGTGGGGGTACGGTTCGCGTGCCCAGGATCCGGCGGCCCATGCATCCGCATCCCGAATTCCACCCGAATTGATTCGTGATCCCCGTTACTTCGTGCACCCCGTCCGCCCGGAGGCGAGGGTCGCGCAGGCCTTGGCCTCGGCCGCGTCCTTCACGGCGACCATCGGCGTGTAGGCGATGGTGTCCCCGACGTCGGTGATGTCCCCGGTCCGGCGGGCCTTGCCGGCCGAGACCTGGACCCGGTCGCCCCGGGAGGCACCGGTGATCCGCCCCCAGGCCGCGCCGCAGGCCTTGCTGTAACGAACCTCCAGGGTGGTGGTGCCGACGGTGGCGCTCTGCGCGGTGGTCACCAGGTCGCCGGTGCATCCCATGGCCTCCGCGTCCTTGCCCGCGCAGGCGGAGCCGCTGCACTTGACCCCGGGGGGCAGGCTCGTGCGGGCCGTCGGCGACGGCGACTTGGCCGCTTCCGGCTTCTTGCCGCCGCCGTGGTGGGTGAAGAAGAAGACGGCCGCGACCACGACGAGGACACCGACGGCGCCCGCGAGGAACATCGTCAGCCAGGCCCTGCCGCCGGACCTGCCGCCCGAGGGGCCGGTGCCGGGCCGCTGGGCCGGCGGCTGCTCGTCGAAGGGGTTCGGCGTGCCCGGCGTCCCGCCGGGAGCGGCCGGCATGGCGGAGGGCCGTTCGCCGGCACCGGGACGGCCGGTCGCCTTCGAGGGGCCCTCGTAGCCGGCCAGGCCCCAGGAGTTGATGCCGGGCGAGGCCTCCGGACGCTCCGTCTTCCCCTGCCCGTCGGCCTCGGAGGCCGTCGGCTGGGACGGGATCGTCGGCTGCGGCGGGGCCGGCGGCCGGGACGGGGCCGTCGGCTGCGGCGGGATCGTCGGCGACACCCCCGCGGGGCCGGCGATGCCCGGGATCGGGTTGGCGCCGGGGCCTCTGCGGGCGGTCTTGGTTCCGCTCGCCTCTTCGGCCTCGGCCGCCCCGAACTCCCCGAGCGCGGCCCGCGCCTGGGAGATACGGATCTGCTCCATGGTCCGGTCGTGCCGCATCTCCGCCCGGCTCCAGGCGCGTTCGGCCAGCTCCCACATGGTGGTGAGATGGACCGGATTGGTGCCGGTGACCTCGGCGAGCGCGACGATCGCACCCTTGGGCGCGAGGAGCCGGCCGCCCAGGTAACGCTCCCAGGACGTCTTGCTGTAGCCGGTCCGGTCGGCCAGCGCCGCGATGCTCAGGCCGCTGCGGTCCACGAGCCGGCGCAACTGGCTCGTGAACTCCTTGATCTGCGGATCCAGCTCATCCGGCAATGCTTTCCATCGAGGCATTGCTTCCCCCCACTTCCCCCCGCGGTTCGTGCTCTTGGTTCTCCGCGCCTGCCCCGCACGTGGCCCCGTGCCGGTCCGGTGGTCGCGTACCGGGACGGCCCCGTTCTGGCTACCCACAGGGATGCGCTGACTAAGGATCCCAGTTCCCGAAGCGGGGGCGCACAGGAGCATCGGTTCCGCCCGCCGTGCCCCTGTTTCCACCGGGTCTTCGTACCGTATCCCCGTTTCGTCGGGACATAGACACGATGGCGACACATGTGGCAGGGCGCGGACACCGTAGCGGAACGGTCACCTCCGTGCCACAGCGTACAGAGGGGCGTTGAACAGGCCGTTCACAGCGGGAAGTCTGGGTCTCGACGGCGGTTCGTCCTTGCTCGGGGGAGGGGACGGGCCGCCGTTCTCCCCGGCCCCTGCCGGGCGTTCAGCCGCCCGGTGTGACCAGTCCCGTCTCGTACGCCACCACCACCGCCTGGGCCCGGCTGCCCAGTTCGAGCTTGGTCATCGTACGGTTGAGGTGGGTCTTGACGGTGGCCTCGCTGATGTAGAGGCGGTCGGCGATCTCCAGGTTGGACAGGCCGCGGGCGGTGAGTCTGAGGACCTCGGTCTCGCGCGCGGTGAGCACCCCGAGGTCGGGCGGCGGGTCCGCGGCCTCCTGGACGGCGGGGGCCTGGGGACGGGTGAAGGCCTCGACGAGGCGGCGGGTGACGCTCGGCGCGAACAGGGCGTCGCCGCCCTCGACCGCGGTGATGGCGGCGAGCAGCCGCTCGGGCCCGGAGTCCTTCAGCAGGAACCCGGAGGCCCCGGCGCGCAGCGCCCCGTACACGTACTCGTCGAGGTCGAAGGTGGTCAGCACGAGCACCCGGGGGGCTTCCCCGGCGGCCTGGGCGAGGATGCGCTCGGTGGCCTCGATGCCGCCCATGCCGGGCATCCGGATGTCCATCAGGATCACGTCGGGCCGTGTCTCGGCGGCGAGCCGCACGGCCTCCTCGCCGTCACCCGCCTCGCCCACCACCTCGAAACCGGGCACGGCGTCCAGCAGGCCCACGAGCCCGGCGCGGATGAGGAACTGGTCGTCGACGACGAGCACTCTGGTCATCGCGTACGGTCGTCCCCCCGCCGTGTGTTCGTGGCCGAGGTGGGCAGGGTCAGCTGGACCTGGTAACCGCCCTCGGCGCGTGGGCCGACGCTGATCGTCCCGCCGTAGAGCTTGGCCCGTTCGCGCATGCCGATCAAGCCGTGTCCGGCGCCCGTGGAGACTCTGGCCGGATTCACCCCCTCCCCGTCGTCGGTGACACGGACGGTCAGGTCGTGGGGCCCGTAGCGCAGTTCCACGCGTGCGCGTGCCGGGCCCGCGTGCTTGATGGCGTTGGTGAGGGCTTCCTGGACCACGCGGTAGGCGCACAGTTCGACGCCGGGCGGCAGCGGCCGTTCGGTGCCCTCGACGGCCAGGTCCACGGGGAGGCCGCCGGCCCGCACCCGCTCCAGGAGGTCGCCGAGCCGGGCCAGGGTGGGCATGGGGGCGCCCTCGGGGGCCTGCGGGTCCTCCTCGCGCAGCACCTGGAGCATGCGCCGCAGCTCCTCCAGGGCCTCGCCGCTGGTGTCCGCGATGGTGCCGAGCGCCCCGTGGGCCTTGCCGGGGTCGGACGCGAAGACGAAGCGGGCCAGGCCCGCCTGGACGGAGATCACCGACATGTGGTGGGCGACCACGTCGTGCAACTCCCGGGCGATCCGCCCCCGTTCCTCGGCGACCGCGCGCCGGGCCCGCTCGGCCTGCTCCGCGTGCAGCCGGCGGGTCAGTTCGGCCGAGCGGCGGGCCAGATGCCCGAACCAGACCAGCACCGAGCCGTACAGCAGCGCCTGCCCCAGCACGGAGGCCATGGACGGGGTGTGGCTGACCACCCCGGCGTACGCCCACAGTGCGGTCATGCAGGCCGCGCAGACGAGTGCGGTGCGCACCGGGCGGACCGAGGCGACCGTGTAGAGGGCCAGCATCGAGCCGAAGGTGCACACCACCGGCCAGTAGCCGAGGGTGATGTAGACGAGCGCGGCCGCCTGGACGGCGGCGAAGACGCCGACGGGCCACCGGCCGCGCAGCGCCACCGGCAGGTGCGCGAGGGCGACCAGGACGTAGGCGCGGGCGTCGAGATCCGGCCAGCCCTGCGACCGCGACTCCCGTCCCAGCAGGACGGCGACCACGGCCATGGCTGCCGCGATCAGCGTGTCCACGACGAGCGGGCGGGGAGTCCTCGGGTGCATCGCCGCAGGGTAATGCCCGAGGCCGGGCCGAGGAGTCAACCGGCCGCGGTACCGCTGAAGTTGCAGGTTCAGGACGGCTACCTCCCCCGTCCGAGGGAGGAGGTCACCCCGGAGGGGGACGCGGGTGCCGGGCGGGCGGCCGTAGCGTCGGCGACGGGGGACAGACCGGTGGCCCGCGCCCCCGGGGGAGGCGCGGGCCACCGTCGTGCGAGCGGCGCTACTTGGTGAGCGTGAAGTGCAGCGTGTCCTTCAGGAACGGGATCTCCAGCCAGGGCTTGGGCTGGGCCATCATCGTCAGCAGGACGATCGCGAGGCCCAATATCCCGTAGGTGGCGACGTCCGTGAAGCGCGAGCGGACGGCGAGCATGCCGACGCGCGGGAGTATGAAGCGCATGACCGCGCCGGCCAGCAGGGCGGCGCCGATCAGCAGGGTGCCGAAGCGGAACACGTCGAGCGCGGTCAGCAGCAGGCCGAGCGCGACCCCGCCCAGCACGACCAGCATCGGCCACTGCCGGGCCGGCGCCGGGGCGTCGCCGGGCGCGGCCCGGCCGCCGCCCTCGGGGCGCGCGGTGTCCTTGGTGAACAGCGGGAAGCGGCGCGTGGCACGCCGCGGCCGCCCCTCACGGTCGGGGGCGCTGATCGCGTCGCGTGCGGCCGGCCCGGTGCCGGGGGTGTTCTCAGCCGGCACTGCGCTCCGCCGCCTCGACCACGTTGACCAGCAGCTGTGCGCGGGTCATCGGGCCCACGCCGCCGGGGTTCGGGGAGATCCAGCCGGCCACCTCGGTCACGTCCGGGTGGACGTCGCCGACGATCTTCCCCTCGGCGTTGCGGGAGACGCCGACGTCCAGGACGGCCGCGCCGGGCTTGACGTCCTCGGCGCGGATCAGGTGCGGGAAGCCCGCGGCCGCGATGATGATGTCGGCCCGCTTGAGGTGGGCGGACAGATCACGGGTGCCGGTGTGGCACTGGGTCACCGTGGCGTTCTCGCTGCGCCGGGTGAGCAGCAGTGGCATCGGGCGGCCGATGGTCACGCCCCGGCCGACCACCACGACCTCGGCGCCCTTGATCTCGACGCCGTGGGCCCGCAGCAGGGAGATGATGCCGTTGGGGGTGCAGGGCAGCGGCGCCGGCTCGTTCAGGACGAGACGGCCGAGGTTCATCGGGTGCAGGCCGTCCGCGTCCTTGGCCGGGTCCATCAGCTCCAGGATGCGGTTCTCGTCGATGCCCTTGGGCAGCGGGAGCTGGACGATGTAACCGGTGCAGGCCGGGTCCTCGTTCAGCTCGCGGACGACCGCCTCGATCTCCTCCTGGGTGGCCGTGGCCGGCAGCTTGCGCTGGATGGAGGCGAGGCCGACCTGGGCGCAGTCGCGGTGCTTGCCGGCGACGTACTTCTGGCTGCCGGGGTCGTCCCCGACCAGGATCGTGCCGAGGCCGGGCGTGACGCCCTTCTCCTTCAGCGCCGCCACGCGGGCGGTCAGATCGGACTTGATCGCGGCTGCGGTGGCCTTGCCATCGAGAATCTGGGCGGTCATGACTCCATCCTCGCGGATGACCGGCTCCGGGTTCCAATCCGGGTGGCCGCGGGCCCGTCCCCGGGTTCCCGTCCGGCCGGCTGCCCTTGATCGATGATGTTGCACTTGCACAACACCTTTTGAATCGAACTGGACAAGAATCAGCCTTTCCGACGACCATGAGCGGCGCAGTATCGCGGTCCGGTTGGGGGGCAAACCGCTCAGATCCTGACGTTCCTCCGTGCCTTCCGCGTCGTCCCCACAGCGTCAACGGAGGAAATCCGCCATGAGTTTCGGCTCGCCCAACAACCCCTACGGACAGCCCCAGAATCCCCAGCAGGGCTACGGCTACCCACAGCAGGGGCAGCCCGGTTACGGCTACCCGCAGGCGCCGGGCGTGCCGCCGCAGCAGGGCTACGGCTACCCGCAGCAGCCGGGGTACCCGGGCGGTGCCGGTCCGCGCGTCGCCACGATGGGCCGCCGCTTCGGCGCCCGCATGATCGACGGCGTCGTCTTCGGTGTCATCTACGGTGTCCTGATCGCCGGCGGTGTCGCCAGCTTCGCGGGCGACGCCCAGAACTGCGACCCGGGCGCCGTCGACTACAACACCTGCATGAACAACGCCAGCTCGGACTTCATGTCCAAGTTCGGCGCGATCTTCGGTGTGCTCGCGATCATCGGCCTGCTCTACGAGTGGCTGATGACCGGCCTGGTCGGCGCGACCCTCGGCAAGCTGGCCGTGGGCATCCGCGTGGTCAAGGTCGACACCGGCCAGAAGCCCGGCCTGGGCTCGGCGTTCATCCGCTGGATCATCCCGATGGTCGGCAGCATCCTCTGCGGCATCGGCCAGCTGCTCGTCTACCTGTCCCCGTTCTGGGACAAGTCCGGCCGCCAGCAGGGCTGGCACGACAAGGCCGCGAGCACCATGGTCGTCCAGAACTGACGCACGGCACGCAACAGAACAGTTCGCGCCATTCCACGTCGAGGGCCGTGTCTCACCCGTCCAGGGGAGACACGGCCCTGGTGTGTCCGCCTAGTCTGACTGGGGTAGCCGTTCTGACCGGGGTAGCCGTCAGGCACGGGGAGACGCACCTTGTACAGCATCATCGTCGTACCTCCGCCGACCCCGGAGGACCGACAGCACCGCACCCAGATCCGGCTCGCCCCCGGCGAGCGCCTCACCTTCGGGCGGGCACCCGGCAACGACCTGCCGATCCCGCACGACGGGGTCTCGCGCCGGGCCGGCGAGCTGAGCGCCCAGGGCGCCTTCTGGATACTGAGCAACCTGTCCGCGCACCAGACGTACGTCGTGGAGAACCCGGAGGGCGCCGGCGAGCACATCAAGGTCGGCCCGGGCAGACTCGACGCGCCCGTCCCGTTCGAGTTCTCCCGGATCGTGCTGCCCGCCGCCGGGGACCTGCTGCCCATCGAGGTGTGGGCGCCGCGCCACGACTATCTGCGCGACGGCGGCGGAGCGGACGGCGACACCACCGCCCCGGCCTTCTCCGTCGACCGCACCAAGCGCTACTTCGCCGTCCTGGCCGCCCTGTGCGAGCCGCGGCTGCGCGGTGAGCCGCACGCCCCGCTGCCCACCGTCGACCAGGTCGTCGACCGGCTGCGCCCGGCCTGGCCGGCCGCCTCGCGCACCTCGGTGCAGTGGAACATCGACTACCTGGCCGTGAAGCTGCGGCTCAAGCCCGGCCCGGACACCGCGGACACAGGTCCCCGCCTCAACGGCAAGAAGGAGTCACTGGTCTCCCTGGCGCTCCGCTTCGACCTCGTGCGGGAGGACGACCTGGTCGTGCTGTCCGCGCCGGCGAGCCGGGCGGCCCGGTGACCGAGCCGTACGCCGTGCCGGTGCCCCGGGGCTACCGGGTCGGCGTCTGGGAGGTGCGCGAGCCGATCGCGACGGGTGCTTTCGGCAGCGTGTACGCGGGCCGGCGCACCGGCGGCTCCCCCACCGGCGTCGGCACGGACGAGGCGGACAAGGACACCGTCGGCTCCGACCTGCCCAGGGCCGCCGCCCTGAAGTTCCTGCCCACCGGCACGGGCACCCCACGCCAGCTGACCCACCTGCGCGAACTCATCGAGCGTGAGATCGACCTGCACCGTCGGCTCAGGCGGCCGCGGCTGATCCGGATGTACGAGACCCTCGTCGTCGACGACCCGGAGCGCCCGGCCCTCGACGGCGCCACCGTCCTCGTACTGGAGCGAGCCGAGGCCTCCCTGTCCGCCCTGCTCGCCACCTCGCCCCGCCCGGCCGCCGGGCCCGCCCTGCTCGCGCAGGTCTGCGAGGGACTGGCCCAGCTGCACCGGGCGGGCTGGGTGCACGGGGATCTCAAACCGGCCAACGTGCTGCTGATGGCGGACGGCTCGGCCCGGCTCGCCGACTTCAACATGGCCGCTGAGCTGGAGGGCACCCACGCCTACACCCCGGCCTTCTCCACCCCCGACTACACCCCGCCCGAGCTGTTGTGGGCGGAGATCGGCGAACGCGGCCGCCGGATCCGCCCGTCCGCCGACGTCTGGGCCTTCGGCGTGCTCGCCCACCTCGTCCTCACCGGCTCCTTCCCGCTCTCCGGCGCCACCCCCACGGCCCGCCGCGCCGCGGCGCCCGCCTACGCCCGCGGCGCCGACGAACTGCGGCTGTCCACCGAACTGCCGGACTCCTGGCGGGAGATCGTCCGGGACTGCCTGGCGCGCACGCACGCCGCACGCATCACCACACAGGTGCTGCTGCGCCGCGTCGAGGCGGCCGCCGGTACGGGCCGCTCGCCGCGCCTGCCCCGTCTGTTCCCGCGCCGCAGACGCCGGTCGGCGGTGATCGCCGGCGCCGCGGCCGCCACCGTCGCCGTCGCGGCCCTCGGCTACGGCATCAGCGGCTGGGCCGAGAGCGGAAGCGACCGGTCCCACGAGGGGGGTCACGATGTCTCCCCGGCCGCCTACGGCGCCTCGGAACTGCGGACCGACCAGGGGATCCCGGCGGCCTATCGCAAGCTCATCGTGGACTCCGCCCACGCCTGCCCCCGGCCCGACGTCTCACCCGCGCTCATCGCGGCGATGCTGAAGGCCGAGAGCAACTTCGACCCGAATCTCTTCGACCCCGGCGAACAGGAGTACGGGATCGCCCGCTGGACCCCCGCCGTCCTGCGCTGGTGGATGCGCGACGACGGCGTTCCCGCTTCGGCGACACCCACACCGCCGCTGACCCCCTCCGTGTCCGTCCCGGCCATGGGCCGCTACCTGTGCTTCATCGACTCCCACCTGAAGGCCGGACTGCCCGGGGACAAGCGGGTGCTGGACGCGGCCGGCTACCGGACCTCGTACAAGAGGGTGAACGACGCGGGCGGAGCTCCCCCGGAGTACCGCACCTACTGCGCCCGCGTCGCGCACTACCTCAAGGAGTACACGCCCGCGGGAAAGAAGTGACCCTGAGACTTCCGAGGTACCCGCGGACGGGCGCCGCTGGGACGGTGGAACCACTCCGCCACGGCGGAGTGACCACTCTCTTCGTTCACATGGGGGAACACGTGAACATCGCCAAGCCCGCCGCACTGTTCGTCGCGACAACCGCCCTGCTCGCCGGATCCACGGCCTGGGCCACCGCCGCCGTCCCGGACGGAACCAGGGTCACCGGCATCCAGCGGACGGCCGACCAGGTGCTCGCGGGGCACCCGAAGCCCCTGAAGGTCGCCGCCGACAAGGTCCAGTACGACGGCCTGACCCTCACCGCAGCCCCCAGGGGGAAGGCCGCCGCCAAGGACCTGGACTGCGCCTACGGTCACCTCTGCATGATCGTCAACGGCACCAAGTTCGACTTCTACAAGTGCCAGACCTGGGACGTCCACAACTGGACCGGCGACGGCCCGTTCACCAACAACCAGACGCCGGGCACGGTCGCCCGGTTCTACAACCAGGACGGCAGCGTCCGCTGGACCTCGACGGCCTACCAGGCCGGCACCGCGACCTGGGACCCGATCTGGTCCCTGCGCCCCTGCTGAACCGGCAGGGCAGGCGGCCTCCGGCTCCCTCGGGGGAGGGCCGGAGGCCGTCCGACGTGGCCGGCCGGTGTCAGTGGAAGAAGTGGCGCGTGCCCGTGAAGTACATGGTCACGCCCGCCTTCTTCGCGGCCTCCACGACGAGTTCGTCACGGATCGAGCCGCCCGGCTGGACGATCGCACGGACGCCGGCGCCGATGAGGATCTCGGGGCCGTCGGGGAAGGGGAAGAAGGCGTCGGAGGCCGCGTAGGAGCCGCGCGCCCGCTCCTCGCCGGCCCGCTCGACGGCGAGCTTGCAGGAATCGACCCGGTTGACCTGGCCCATGCCGACGCCGACCGAGGCGCCGTCCTTGGCGAGCAGGATCGCGTTGGACTTCACCGCGCGGCACGCCTTCCAGGCGAAGGCCAGCTCCTTCAGCTCCGCCTCGGAGAGCGCCTCGCCGCTGGCCAGCGTCCAGTTGGCCGGGTCGTCGCCGTCGGCCTGGAGCCGGTCGGTGACCTGGAGCAGCACACCGCCGTCGATCTGCTTGGCCTCCAGCCGGTTGCACGGGCCGTTCGGGGCCTTCAGCACACGGATGTTCTTCTTCTTGGCGAGGGCCTCCAGGGCCCCCTCCTCGTAGTCCGGCGCCACGATGACCTCGGTGAAGATCTCCGCGACCTGCTCGGCCATCTCCTTGCTGACCGGGCGGTTCACGGCGATCACACCGCCGTACGCGGACACCGGGTCGCAGGCGTGCGCCTTGCGGTGCGCCTCGGCGACGTCCGCGCCGACCGCGATGCCGCAGGGGTTGGCGTGCTTGATGATCGCGACACAGGGCTCGTCGTGGTCGTACGCGGCACGGCGGGCGGCATCCGTGTCCGTGTAGTTGTTGTACGACATCTCCTTGCCGTGCAGCTGCTCGGCGTCGGCGAGGCCGCCATTGCCGTCGACGTACAGGGCGGCGTCCTGGTGCGGGTTCTCGCCGTAGCGCAGGGTGTTCTTGCGCTCGTAGGTGGCGCCGAGGAAGTCCGGGAAGCCCGACTCGTCCACGGGGGCGTAGGAGGACGCGAACCAGGAGGCGACGGCCACGTCGTAGGCGGCCGTGTGCTGGAAGGCCTCGGCGGCCAGGCGCCCCCGGGTGGCGAGGTCGAACCCGCCGGCCTGCGCAGCGGCGAGGACGTCGGCGTACCGCTCGGGGCTGGTGACTACGGCCACCGACGGGTGGTTCTTGGCGGCGGCGCGCACCATGGACGGGCCGCCGATGTCGATCTGCTCCACGCACTCGTCGTCCGAGGCGCCGGAGGCGACCGTCTCGCGGAACGGGTAGAGGTTGACGACGACCAGGTCGAACGGCTCCACACCCAGTTCGGCGAGCTGCTCGCGGTGGCTGTCCAGACGCAGGTCGGCGAGGATGCCGGCGTGCACCTTCGGGTGCAGGGTCTTGACCCGGCCGTCCAGGCACTCGGGGAAGCCGGTCAGCTCCTCCACCTTGGTGACGGGGACACCGGCGCCGGCGATACGCCCGGCCGTGGACCCGGTGGAGACGAGCTCGACACCGGCCTCGTGCAGCCCGCGCGCGAGGTCCTCCAGCCCGGTCTTGTCGTAGACGCTGACGAGCGCCCGGCGAATGGGCCGCTTGGTGCTCTCGGCGGTGGCGGTCACTGGATAACTACCTTTCGTCCCTCAATGCGATAGCCGTTGCGGGCGAGCCGCCCCACGACCTCGACGAGCAGCCTTCGCTCGACTTCCTTGATGCGCTCGTGCAGCGCGCTCTCGTCGTCCTCGTCCCGGACCTCGACCACGCCCTGGGCGATGATCGGGCCGGTGTCGACGCCGTCGTCGACGAAGTGGACGGTGCAGCCGGTGACCTTGACGCCGTACGCGAGCGCGTCCCGCGCGCCGTGGGCCCCGGGAAAACTGGGCAGCAGGGCAGGGTGCGTGTTGACGAACCGCCCGCCGAACCGCGCGAGGAATTCCTTCCCGACGATCTTCATGAACCCGGCGGAGACCACGAGGTCGGGCTCGTACCCGGCCACGGCCTCGGCGAGGGCCGCGTCCCACTCCTCGCGCGTCGCGTGGTCCTTCACCCGGCACACGAAGGTCGGCAGCCCGGCCCGCTCGGCACGGGCGAGCCCCTCGATGCCGGTGCGGTCCGCCCCGACCGCGACGATCCGCGCGCCGTACGAGTCGGCTCCGGTCCGCTCGATCTCGTCCAGCAGCGCCTGCAGATTGGTGCCGGATCCGGAAACCAGCACGACGAGGCGCTTGGCCGCTGGGCCAGCGGGGGTGGCGGCCACGGTGGGGCCCTTTCTCGGGGAAGCGGGTGTCCGGCCGGCGGTTTGTACAGTCGTACGAATGCATCGCGCTCCCGTATACGGGGAAGTCTACGAAGCGGCCGACCGTCAGCAACGATACCGGCACTCCGGAAGGCCCCCACGGGACGGGTGCGTGGCCGGAAGGTAGCGTTCGGGAGGTATCGAGAACGAGCAGCCTCGGGAACGTGGTCGCCGTGCGGCGCGTTCACGGGGTGGAAGCTCTCGTCGGACTGCCGTATTCACCTAGGGGAAGACGCTCTTTTGATGCCCGATCGCAGCCTGCGACTCCTCACGTTCCCCCCGCGCCCGGCCCAGGGGGGCGAGCGTGGCTCCGTGCTGCTGCGGGAACGGCCGGCTTCGCCGCCCGAGGCGCCCACCGGCGGGCAGGACAGCGACCGGCGGGGCGGTGAGCAGCAGGACGACAACCCGTTCGCGCCGCCGCCCGAGGGCACACCCGACCAGCCGTGGCAGCCCCGCCACCCCGAGGGGTCATCGGGCTCCGGCCCCGGGAGCGGCTCCCACTGGGGCAACCAGTGGAGCGACCGCCAGCCCGGCCGCTCCCCCGGCGGCTTCGGCGAGCGGCCCGGCGGCGGTCCCGGGGGCCCGGGCGGGCCGACCGGTCCCGGCATGCGCTGGGACCCGACGGACCCGGCCCAGCGCCGCGCCCGCTACGCGCTTCTCTCCGGCATGTGGGCCATCTTCTTCGTCCTGTTCAGCTGGCCGTACGTGGCCCTGCTGCTGGGCGCGCTGGCCGTGTACTGGGGCATCAGCGCCCTGCGTGCAAAGCCCCGCACCCCCGAGCCGGACGCCCCCGCCGCCCCCGCGGGTGCCCGCCCCCAGACCACGGCGGCGATCGGCGGCCTGGTCACGGCCGCCCTGGCCCTGGCCCTGGTGGGCACGTCCTTCGCCGTGCAGTTCGTCTACCGCGACTACTACACCTGCGTCAGCGACGCCCTGACCCACGAGGCCAAGCAGTCCTGCGACCAGCTTCTGCCGAAGGAGCTGCGCGGGGTGCTGGGCGTCGAGAACAGCTAGGGCCACCGTCCGGCGGCTCATGCCGGATGCCGGAATCGGGGCCCGGCCCGCCGTCTGCGGAGTGCGGCCGTCTGCGGGAGGTGTGGCCGTCCGTGAGGGTCCGCCGGTCTGCGGGGGCGCCTACGGGGTGTCTGGTGAGTCGGGTCGCTCGGCGGGTGGGTGCGGGTCGTCCGTGGGGAGTGACGGCCTCGGCAGGGACGGCCGGTCGGCGGGGGCGGACCGTTCCGCGGGGGCGGACCGTTCCGCGTCGGCGGGCGGAGGTACGTCCGTCGCCGGGCCCGGTTCAGGTGACGGATCCTGCGGGCCCGGGGCGGGTGAGGGTTCCCGCGAGGCGGGTGTGGGTGACGGATCCTGCGGGGCCGAGACGGCTGACGAGTCCCACGAGGCCGCGGCCGGCGACGAATCCCGGGAGGCAGCACCGTCGTCGGCGCCGGACGAGTCGGATGGGGCCTGAGGCGCGCAGCCCTGGGGTGTGGAGGCCCGGGGCGTGGAGGCCTGGGGCGTGGAGTCCTCGCGCAGAGCGGATCGGCGGGGGGCCTGGGCGAGGTCGTCGTGCCAGGCCGAGGCGAACGGGTCGGCGGCCGGCAGGAAGTCGTACAGCTCCGCCTCGTCCGGCTCGGCGGTGGTGAGCCCCGGCTCCGGGTGACCCCGGCCCTTCGCCGAGCCCCTCCCGGTCTCTTTCCCGGCGTCCTTCCCGTCCGCGGTTTTCTCCGCGGTCCCCTGTCCGCTCGTCTGCCCGGTCTCCTGCGCCGCCTGTGCCCCGCTCTCCGTCCCCTGCCCGGGAACCGTGCCCCGGGCCCGTCGGCCCCGCATCCTCCACGCTCGCACCACGAGCACCACCGGCATCCCGGTCACCGCGATCCAGAGCCCGGCCGCTCCCCCGCTCTGCCACCACACCGGGCCGAAGCGGGCCAGCGCGGCCCCACCCAGGGCGCCACCGGACAGGTCGGCGAGGAGGGCGAAGACGGCCGCGCACACCAGCGAGGCCAGCAGGTGCACCCCCATGGTCCGCACGGCCGACCAGCGCACCAGCGGCGTCCCCGCCCCGTCGGGCGCCCCTTCGGCCACCCGTTCCTCCTGCTCCCCGCGCGCCACGGCCGCCCGTGCCACGAACCATGCGACCGTCACCCCGGCCGCCACCGGCACCAGTCCCGCCGCCCAGTTCAGCGGGGTCCCGGCGCCCGCGTCCGGTACCGCTGCGAGCAGCGGGAACGGCGGCAGCAACGGCGCGGGGTCGGAGGCGAGCGGGTGCACCAGGTGTCCGGTACCAAGGGTGAAACCGGGGCCGAGGGCGTAGGACGCCGACCACACCGCCCCGTTGGGGATCAACGCAGCCCCGAGCAGCAGCACCGCGAACCGTCCGGTCCAGCCCTCGGTCAGCTGCACGAAGGACGCCCGCGCCAGCTCGCCGTGCAGCACCAGCGACACCCCGAGCAGCAGGGTCCCGCCCCCGAAGAGCACCGTCGTCCCGGCTCCCGCGGCGCGTGCGGCCGCACCCAGCCGCGCCCCCGCGTCCGCCCCGGACAGCAGCCGCCGGGCCGGACCCAGCAGCGTCCGCAGCAGGCCGAGGACGGGCTCGCTCGGGCAGCCGTGCGCCGACCAGATCCCGGCCGCCGCCGCGCC
This sequence comes from Streptomyces sp. NPDC020362, assembly GCF_040642095.1. Taxonomy (NCBI): domain Bacteria; kingdom Bacillati; phylum Actinomycetota; class Actinomycetes; order Kitasatosporales; family Streptomycetaceae; genus Streptomyces; species Streptomyces sp. NPDC020362. Next base: position 19,543 of record NZ_JBFAET010000034.1, on the reverse strand, counting down.
CGCCGCGACGAGCGGCAGACACACGATCACCCACCCCCACTCGGGCCGCAGTTCACTGGCGGAGCAGTACAGCGCGGCCGCGCCGCCGACCGTCAGATAGCCGAGGAGCACTCCCGTCCACGCCGTGCGCGCCGGAACCGGCGGCGGCCCGTCGGGCTCGGTGGACACGTCCGCCGCGTCCCGCGCCGCCCGGTACAGCAGCCACACCGGCAGCGCGAGGAGCAGCAGCGGGGTCAAGCCCACCGGTTGGGGCACGCCGGAGAGCGTCTCGGTGCGGGCCAGTTCGACCCCGTGCGCCAGCAGCCACAGCGCGGCGGCGATGTGCAGCGCGCCGCCCGGCCCGCTGTCGGGGTACGGCGAGCTGACCCACAGCGCGAGAACGAGCACGGCGAGCGAGCCGAGTCCGAGCCCGGCGGCGGCCGCGCCGCCCACGAAGCTCTCGCCCAGCCCGGGCGAGCGGTTGCGCATCCGGTGCAGCAGGAGCGACAACAGCATGCGGCGAGCGGTCATCAGGGTCACGCCCGCCATGCTCCCAACGACACGCGCTTTCCCGTCGTAACAGGCGAACCCCCGATGTGTCGCTCAATATATGTTTATGTTCTTTTTCGTACGAAGGGGTGTCTTGTGACGGAGTGCCCTGCCGACCGGCCGCCATCGCCGAAGGAACGCCGACGCCCGCGCGACACCCGGGCGCTGACACGGACTCAGGAGGCGCACGCCCTGACACCCGCTCAGGCCTTCGACGCGCTGTACGCGTTCTGCGCCCCCGCCCTCGTACGGCAGACCTACCTGCTCACCGGGCGTCGGGAGCTGGCCCGGGAGGCCGTGGAACGGGCTTTCCAAATCGCCTGGCAACGCTGGCCCGAGGTGGCCCGGGACCGGGACCCGGCCGGGTGGGTACGGTCGCTGGCGTACGAGTGCGCGCTCTCCCCCTGGCACCGGTTCCGTCCGCGCCACCGGTCCCCGGAGCCTTTGCCCGCCGACCCCGCAGACCGCACGCTGCTGCACGCCCTGTTGCAGCTGCCGCCGTCGTACCGGCGCACGCTCGTGCTGTACGACGGCGTCGGGCTCGACCTGCCGGAGACCGCGGCGGAGACGGAGGCGAGCACCCCGGCGGCCGCGAACCGCCTGACCCACGCGCGCGCCGCCGTGGCCGCCCGGGTGCCGGAGGTGGCCGACCCGGCCGCACTGCACCGTCGGCTCACCGAACTGGCCGCCGCCGAGCACCTGCGCCCTGCGAAGCCGCCGACGGTGCGGACCTGCGGCGAGCGCCGAAGCCTGTTCTGGACCCGGGCGGCCATCGCCTTCACGGTCACGATCGTCGGAGCGACGACACTGACCCTGCGCACGGCCCCCACGCACTACGTAGCACCCATCGCCCCGGCCCAGGCGGTACAGGGCGTTCCCCCACCGCCGGCCCTGGGCCCCCTGTCCCGAGAGGAACTGGCCCTGCGCACCAAGCTGCACGGCTCCGAGGCCAACGGACCGGACCGGTTGGTGCCGGCGGCGAGGTGAGCGGGGACGGCCTGTGACCGGCTGAGGGCAGTCGTTCCGCAGGGCGACGGGGGTCCCCCGCTCGAGCGAAGCCGAGAGTGGGGGAGGGCGGACACAGCCACCGGCACCGACACAGCCACAGCCACCGGCACCGGCACTGGCACAGCCACCGGCGACGGCACCGGCACCGGCACCGGCACCGGCCAACCGATTGGGCCACGGGACATTCGGAAACGCCGGTGGGCCCGCCCCCGCAAGGGGAACGGGCCCACCGGCGTGCAGCTGGGAAGCTCAGGCGCTCAGGATCTCCCGCGCCAGCTTCGCCGTCTCGGTCGGCGTCTTGCCGACCTTGACACCGGCGGCCTCCAGGGCCTCCTTCTTCGCCTGGGCGGTGCCGGACGAGCCGGACACGATGGCACCGGCGTGGCCCATCGTCTTGCCCTCGGGCGCGGTGAAGCCCGCGACGTAGCCGACGACCGGCTTGGTCACGTTCTCCTTGATGAAGGCCGCGGCCCGCTCCTCGGCGTCGCCACCGATCTCACCGATCATGACGATGATGTCGGTCTCGGGGTCGTCCTGGAACGCCTTCAGCGCGTCGATGTGGGTGGTGCCGATGATCGGGTCACCACCGATGCCGACGCAGGTCGAGAAGCCGATGTCGCGCAGCTCGTACATCATCTGGTACGTCAGCGTGCCGGACTTCGAGACCAGGCCGATGCGGCCCGGCTTGGTGATGTCGGCCGGGATGATGCCGGCGTTCGACTGGCCGGGGGTGATCAGGCCGGGGCAGTTCGGGCCGATGATGCGGGTCTTGTTGCCCTTCTTGCCGGCGTACGCCCAGAAGGAGGCGGTGTCGTGCACCGCGATGCCCTCGGTGATGACGACCGCGAGCGGGATCTCGGCGTCGATGGCCTCGACGACCGCGTCCTTGGTGAACTTCTCCGGGACGAAGATGACCGTGACGTCGGCGCCGGTCTTCTCGATCGCCTCGGCCACGGACCCGAACACCGGGATCTCCGTGCCGTCGAAGTCGACGGTCTGGCCCGCCTTGCGCGGGTTCACGCCACCGACGATGTTCGTGCCGGAGGCCAGCATGCGCTTGGTGTGCTTCTGGCCCTCGGAGCCGGTCATGCCCTGGACGATGACCTTGGATTCCTTGGTGAGGAAGATAGCCATGGTTGTCTTTGCCCTCGTCCCTTACTTCGCGGCAGCAGCCAGCTCGGCGGCCTTGTCGGCCGCGCCGTCCATGGTGTCCACGCGCTGCACGAGCGGGTGGTTGCGGTCGTCGAGGATCTTGCGACCCAGCTCGGCGTTGTTGCCGTCCAGACGGACGACCAGCGGCTTGGTGACCTCTTCGCCCTTGGACTCCAGGAGCTCCAGGGCCTGCACGATGCCGTTGGCGACGGCGTCGCACGCGGTGATGCCGCCGAAGACGTTGACGAAGACGGACTTGACGTCCGGGTCGCCGAGGATGATCTCCAGGCCGTTCGCCATGACCTCGGCGGAGGCACCGCCACCGATGTCGAGGAAGTTGGCCGGCTTGACGCCCTTGTGGTTCTCACCGGCGTAGGCGACGACGTCCAGGGTCGACATGACCAGACCCGCACCGTTGCCGATGATGCCGACCTCGCCGTCGAGCTTGACGTAGTTGAGGTTCTTCTCCTTGGCGGCGGCCTCGAGCGGATTGGCCGCGGCCTTGTCGTGGAGCGCCTCGTACTCGGGGTGACGGAACTCGGCGTTCTCGTCCAGCGACACCTTGCCGTCGAGGGCGATGACCTCGCCGGAGGCGACCTTCGCGAGCGGGTTGACCTCGACGAGGAGGGCGTCCGACTTGATGAAGGTGTCCCACAGCGTCACGAGGACGTTCGCCACCTTGTCGGCGACCTCGGCCGGGAACTTGGCGGCCGCGACGATCTCGCGGGCCTTGGCCTCGTCCACACCGTCGATCGGGTCGATCGGCGTCTTGGCGACGGCCTCCGGACGGGTGGCCGCCACCTCCTCGATCTCCATGCCGCCCTCGACGGAGGCGATGGAGAGGAAGGTGCGGTTGGCACGGTCGAGGAGGAAGGAGACGTAGTACTCCTCGACGATCTCCGGAGCGGTCTCGGCGATCATGACCTTGTGGACCGTGTGGCCCTTGATGTCCATGCCGAGAATGTCCGTCGCGCGAGCGACGGCCTCGTCCGCGGAGGCGGCCAGCTTGACGCCGCCGGCCTTGCCACGACCACCGACCTTCACCTGCGCCTTGACGACGGACTTGCCGCCCAGCCGCTCGGTGATCTCGCGCGCCGCCTCAGGCGTGTCGATGACTTCACCGGCCAGCACCGGTACATCGTGCTTGGCGAAGAGGTCCCTCGCCTGGTACTCGAACAGGTCCACGCGCTTCCGTCCCTATCAGTGATCTCGCGGTTCGTTGGATGCGTGGGCGTGCCGCGAAGGGCAACGTGACGTCCGCTGTCACAAGGGAGGCGCACACGGTGTCCGAGCGCGCGGCATGTCCGTCTCGCAGGTTATCGCCGCTCGCGGGGGCTCTCTAAATCAGGGGTCACACCTGAGCGGTGATACCTGTCACATGATGCCGCACATGCTGGCACGGCGTGCCGTCGAGGCGAGGCCTCACCGGGCTGGGGTTGACCCGGTGAGGCCTCTGACGGGCCTCGGAGGGCCCTGAAGCGGTTGATCCCCACCCCAATGGGGACCAGCCGCACTGTCCCGCGGGGCCCGGCCGAACGGGCCGACGGCATTCGGCCGTCCGGGTCGGTCACCCCGCGGAGTCCTTCCGGGGCACTCAGCCCCGCTGCTGAATGCCCCGCAGCACGCCGTCCTGCACGTCTCCCTGCACACCGTGCGCATACGCGCCGTCCACGTACGCGCCGTGCACATGGGTGCCGTGCGCATTGGTGCCGTGCGCATTGGTGCCGTGCACATAGGTGCCTTGCGCATTGGCGCCTTGCGCATTGGTGCCGTGCGCATTGGTGCTGTACGTATGCGTCAGGCCCTGGACATGGCCGGGGGCAACGGACCGGGCCACTCCTTCGGCGCCCGCGACGGCATGCGTGGCCGCCGGACCGCCGGCCACCCGGACCGTGCCGGCGACGTCGTACGCGAAGGACCCGGCCTGCTCCGTGAGCGGCCCCGTTTCGCCGGCGACCCCACCGACGAAGGGCTGCACGTCCCCACCCACGCCGTACACCAGCCCGTCCGCGCTGCCGCCCACACCGCCGACAGCCGGCCGCACGGTCCCGGTCACGTCGTCGACGACCGGCAACACGGTCCCGCTCACCCCGTCGACGACCGGCAGCACGGTCCCGGCCACCCCGTCGACGACCGGCAGCACGGTCCCGCTCACGGTGTCGGCGACCGGCCGCACGGCACCGGTGGCTCCGGCCGCGAAGAGACCGGCCCGGCCGGTCACACCTTCCGCGAAGGCACCGGCCTGCCCCGTCACCCCGTGCGCGAGCGGCGGCACGGCGCCCACGACCCCGCCCGCGAAGGGCCGGACGTCGTCGGTCACGCCGTACGCGAGCGTCCCCGCGTCCGCCACGGCCTGCCCCGCGACCGGCACGACCCCGTGCACGGCGGTCCCGGCAACCGGCGGCAGCACGGCGTCGGCTGTGTCATGGGCGACCTGGCCGACCGGCCCGGCGGCGTAGGGCGGCACGTCCGCGACGAGCCCACCGGCGACGGAGTACGCATCGCCCGCAGTGCTCGCGGCCACGCCGTGCACGCCGCCCACGGCGCCCATGACCGTCCCGTGGACGCCGCCCACGGCGCCCGTGACCGTCCCGTGGACGCCCGCCACCGCCGCCGAGGCGGTGCCGTACACGCCCGCCGCCGCATGCCCGGCGGTGTATGTCACGCCTGCCACCGCATGTCCGGCGGTGTGCGTCACGCCCGTCACCGCGTACCCCGCGGTGTGCGTCACGCCTGCCACCGCCCCGTCGGCCACCGGGAGCGCCCCCGCCACGGCGGCGGAAGCCACCGGCGGGACGGCCGCGGCCGTCGTGTCGTCCACGACCGGCGTGACCGTGCCCGGCACGGCCCTCACCGTGCCGACGACACGCTGCTCGACACCGTCGGCCGTGCCGGTGACGTGCGCGGGCACGGAGGCGACGGTGGCCTCGGCGGCACCGGTCGCCCGTGCCGCCGAGCCGCCCGCGAGGCCCACCGCACCTGCGGTCCGGCCCTGCGCCCCGGCCGCACTCTGCTGTGCCGTCGTCCGTACGGCGCCCTCGACCCCTGCAGCGCGCAGGCGCGCGGCCGCCTGGGTGGCCTGGAGCTTGGTCTGGGCGGCGGCCAGGGCCTCCTCCACCTCGGGGGCGAAGGAGGAGAGGGGGCCGAAGAGGTAGTCGATCTCGTCCTGGGAGGAGGGCGCGGAGTGCGCGGCGAGGTGGGTGACCGGGTGGGCGGCCTCGGCGGCGGTGGCGGCCTCGGCGGCCGTGGTCCGGGCGGCGGCCCAGGCGCCCTCTGCCTGCACCTTCCGCGTGTGTGCCTCGGTCTGTGCCTGGGCCTCGCGGGCGGCCCGGGCACCGCTGATGGCCCGGCCGCCCCTGATCTTCGTGGCGGCCGGGACCTTCGCGTCGACGTAACCCCGCACGCGATCGGCCGAACGGGTGACCGTCCGGGTCTGCTGCTGCGCCTTGGCCACGGTGCCCGAGACGGACGAGGGAGCCGCGACGGCCGAGGCGGTCGAGACGGTCGTGCCGGTGAGGTCGGAGGCGGTGTCGTGGACGTCGGTGAGGACGCCGTCGACGGTGCCGGTAATGGCGTCGGTGCCGGTGCTGACGTCCGTGCCGGTGCCGGCGTCGGGTGCGGAGAGCGCCGGGGTGGACAGTTCGTCGGCGCTGGCCGCGGCCGAGCCGAGCGCCCATGCGCCGGTGACACCGGCGGCTATCACGATCGAACGGCGGATGTTCTTGTTCATGTGTGCGTCAAGTCCTTCGGAAACGGCTGGAGGTTCCGTCCGGAGAGCGCCGGGGAGGCCGGCGGGTCCGGCGGGGCGGGCAGACCTGTTCCGCCCCCGCGCGACAGGTCAGTGGCGGGGAGGAGGGGTCTGCTGCCTAGCCGGGGAAGACAGGGATGTCCCGGTGCCGTTCGAGGGTTCCGGGCACGTCGGTGCGCGCGGTGGTGCCGGGCAGGAGACGCAGGGGCGCCCGGCCGTCGAGGGTGACGGCCTGTGCGTCACCGTGGCGGGAAGCGGTGCCGTCGACCGCCTGCTTGCCGAGCACACCCTCCGTGTCGCCGCCGGGCGCGGGCTGAGCAGGCGCCTCGACGGGTGCGGTGGTGCGCTGGGCGGGGATGTGAGCCGCGGGCTGCGGGGCGGCGGGCGCGAGGTCCGGCCCGTACGCGGGGGCATGCGGCCCTGCGACAACAGCGGTTCGGGCCCCGGTGCCGGTCCCGGTGGTGCCGTGATCGCCCTTGCCCGGTGTCGGCGCCGACACCGGCGCCGGGCTGCCGGGCCGGTGCGACCGGGGTTCCGGCCCGACCGGTGCGGGCACCGGATCCACCGGCACCTCGGAGACGCCGGGGAGCTTCGGCAGGGGCACGGAGGGAGCGGCGGGCGGCGTCGGCGCCTCGGCACGCGTCTCCTCGAGGGCCTGCGAGGCCGTCTGTACGACGTGTACGACGTCCCGTACGGGAGTGACGGCCCGCTCGGTGACCGCGCCTACCGTGTCCCGAACCGCGTTCCGTGTCCCGTCCCGTACGGCGTCCCGTGTCCCGTCCCGTACGGCGTCCGGTGCCGTGTGTCGTGCCGCGCTCTCCTGCCCGGCCGTCGGATGCCCCGTGTGCACCGGGACCACCGGCGTCCCCTCGGCCGCGTGGGCCTGTGCTCCACAGAGGAACCCGAGCATCAACAAGCCGCCGACCAGCAGCGCCAGTTGCAGCGCACGCCGCCCCGCCACCGTACGCAGCGTGCGCACAGCGGTTCCGGACAGAGCTGCTGACAGGGGCAAGAGGCCGGGCTTCCTCAGGTCGGTTCAGGGCGAGCGGGTGTGCGCCGGGGGGCGTTCGGAACGTCGATCCTCGCACGGTCGGACCGAGGTAGCGCAAGCCCCCTGTTACCGATGGGTAGTCATGTCCCTTTTACAGCCCACCGTCACGCGGTGTCCGGTATCGGCAACGGCCGCTTCTCGATCGCCGCAGCCATCACCTCCGGGAACAGATCAGGCGTGCAGGCGAAAGCCGGTGCGCCGAGCGCCGCGAGAGCCGCTGCGTGCTCCCGGTCGTACGCGGGCGCCCCTTCGTCCGACAGCGCGAGGAGGGCCACGAACTGCACCCCGGACGCCTTCATCGCCGCGACCCGTCTGAGCATCTCGTCGCGTATGCCGCCCTCGTACAGGTCGCTGATCAGCACGACCACCGTCTCGGCGGGCCGGGTGATGTGCGACTGGCAGTAGGCGAGCGCCCGGTTGATGTCCGTGCCGCCGCCGAGCTGGGTGCCGAAGAGGACGTCGACCGGGTCGTCCAGCTGGTCGGTGAGGTCCACGACCGCCGTGTCGAAGACGACCAGCCGGGTGTCGATCGACCGCATGGAGGCGAGCACCGCCCCGAACACCGACGCATGGACCACCGACGCCGCCATCGAGCCCGACTGGTCGATGCAGAGGACGACCTCCTTCTTCACGGACTGCGCGGCCCGCCCGTACCCGATGAGCCGCTCCGGCACCACCGTGCGGTACTCGGGCAGGTAGTGCTTGAGGTTGGCCGCGATGGTGCGGTTCCAGTCGATGTCGTGGTGGCGCGGGCGATTGATGCGCGCACTGCGGTCCAGGGCGCCGGTGAGGGTGGCCCGCGTGCGCGTGGCGAGCCGTCTCTCCAGGTCCTCGACCACCTTGCGCACGACCGCCCGAGCCGTCTCCTTCGTCGTCTCCGGCATCGCCTTGTTGAGCGAGAGCAGCGTGCCGACCAGGTGGACGTCGGCCTCGACCGCCTCCAGCATCTCCGGCTCCAGCAGCAGGGCGGACAACCCCAGCCGGTCGATGGCGTCGCGCTGCATGACCTGGACGACGGAGGAGGGGAAGTAGGTGCGGATGTCCCCGAGCCAGCGGGCCACGGACGGCGCGGAGGCGCCGAGCCCCGCCGAACGCTCCCGTCCCGCCTGTGGTTTGTCCCCCTTGCCGTACAGCGCGGCGAGCGTGCCGTCCATGGCAGCGTCGCGGCCCGACAGGGCGCATCCGGTGCCGTCGGCCCGGTCGCCGCCGAGCACCAGCCGCCAGCGCCGCAGCCGCTCCCGGGCCGGGTCGCAGCCGTCGGTTCCGATGCCGGTGACCATCGGGTCGGTTGTCATGTGCCCACCCCTGCGTAGCTGTTGGCGTCGGTCGACTCCTGCTGCTGCTCCGCCTCCAGACCGAGCAGCAGCCGCAGCACCGGGAGTACGGCGTCGGCGCGCTCGGTGTCCGGCTCCGTGGCGAAGCCGGGTGTGCGGCTGCCCCGAGCGGCCGCGCCGGCCGTCTCCCCCGGCCCACGCCGCACCAGTTCACCGAGGGTTCTGCGCACCCCGGGCTCGTACGCCGAGAACGTGCGCCGCAGCAGCGGCAGCACGTCCGTGAACGCCTCCGCGGGCACCCCGGTCAACCAGGCGTCGACCAGGCCGAGCAGCCGCTCGTCGTGGACCAGCAGCATGCCGCCCCCGCCGCCCACGAAACCCTCGATCCAGGCGGCCGCGTCCGCGGGCAGTGTCCCCGGCGAGAGCACCAGCCCCATCAGCCGGGCCGCCTCCTCGGGGCCCAGTTCGCCGTCGTCCAGCAGCAGCCGTACGGCTCGCCCCCGGACGACACCGGCCACGGTGTCCCGCAGAGCCAGGGTCCCCAGAACGGAGCGCCAGCGGCCGCGCAGATCCCCGTGCCCTGCGGACGAGACCCCGGACAGGGTCTCCGACAGCAGCCCCACCGACGTGTGCACGGCGTCCACATGGCCCCGCATCTCCTCCGCCGCGTCCGCGTCCAGAGCGGCACAGGCCGGCGGAAGTCCCACGAAGACCCGCTCGGCGAGGCCCGCCGCGACGTCGGCCAGGGCGCCGGTGTCGGTGCCGCGCACATCGCCGTAGCGCAGGGAGCGGACCAGGGCGGGCAAGGCCTGGGCGAGATGGCCGACGTCCGCGTCCAGCGCCGCCCGGTCGGCGAGCGCCCGCATCACCACGGGCAGCGCGTCCGGCAGCCCGGCCAGCAGACAGCGCTCGGCCAGCGCGGTGACGTCGGCCAGGGAGCCGGCGGCCGTCGCGTCCGCCTCGGCCCTGGCCGTCGCCGCGGCGAGCACGGTCGTCCCCCACACTCCCGCCTCGGCGACCCGCACCGACAACTCCGGCTCCCAGCGCAGCCGCCAGGTCTCCCGGAAGGTGCCCGTGCTCCCCCGGGACCGGACCGGCTCGCCCCAGTCGACACCGAGCAGCCGCAGCCGGTGCAGCAGCCTGCTGCGGCCGGCGTCGGTCTCCTTGCGCAGGTCCAGTTCCAGCTCGCGCTCCAGCGCCTCCGGCTTGAGCCGCAGCCCGCGCTGCTCTCGGACCAGGTCACGCTGCAACGGCACCGCCGGAGCCGTCTCCGGCACCTCCCCCAGCACGTCCCCGACCACCAGGCGGTCGTGGACCAGGGCCAGCGGTACGTCCGAGCCGTCGCACATCACCGCCCGTACGGCGTCCGTGGTCTCGCTCAGGCCGGGCAGCGGACGGCCGCGCATCGCAGCGAGGGTCTCGGCGAGCCGTACCGCCTCGATGACGTGCGCGGAGGAGACGACCCGGTCCTCCTCGCGCAGCAGCCTCGCCACCCTGGTCAGCCAGCGTTCGACCGGCCGGTCCGGCGCCCGGAACAGGTGCCCGTACCAGCCCGGGGAGTCGATCCCCGCGCCGTACCCGCTGGACCGGGCCAGCCGTCGGTGCGTCCACGGCACCCAGGTCAGGTCGGCCTTGACCCTGGGCAGCCCCTTCAGCAGCGCCCGGTCGGCGGTGACGGCGGTCTTCTCCCGCAACGCGGGCACATGCCACGCCCCGCACACCACGGCCACCGCGTCACCGAACTCACGCCGGGCCGCTCGCACCTGGAGCCGCATGTACGCCTCCCGCACCAGGTCCCGGGGCCGCCCGCCGACGCCGTACCGCTCCCGCAGCGCCGTCATGGCCTCCTCCAGCGCGGTGAACGGCGCGAAGGGGTCCCGGCGGCCGGGACCGCGGTGCTCCACGACGTCTTCCCACCACCGCTCGGGATCGTCGTACCCGGCGGCCTCGGCGAGCACGGCGAGAGGATCGACCCGGACCTGCTCCTCGACGTCCTCCCCGTCCTCCCCGTCCTCGCCCCCCTCGACGTCCTCGACCTCCCCGGAGTCCTCCGCGCCCCCGGGGTCCACAGTGCCCTTGCGGTGCTCCGCCTCCCCGGGGTCCTCCGCGCCCTCGTCGTCCTCGTCCGCCTCGGCCTTCCCGGTGTTCCCGGTGTTCCCGGTGTTCCCGGCGTTCCCGGCGTTCCCGGTGTTCCCGGGGCCCTGGGTCCCCTCGGCCTCCTCCGCCGCAGGTGCGCCGGCCGTTCCGGGCCCGGAGGGGGACTCCTCCTCCCCCTGCCAGGCCAGGGTGTGCGTGGCCGGCAGGTCGATGAAGCGGGCCGGGACGCCCTGTTCCAGGGCCCAGCGGATCGCCACCCACTCGGGGCTGAACTCGGCCAGGGGCCAGAACGCCGAACGGCCGGGCTCGTCCACGGCATGGGCGAGCAGGGCGACCGGCGGCCGCAGATCCGGGTCGGCGGCCAGCGGGATCAACGCGTCGGCCTCGGGCGGTCCCTCGATCAGCACGACGGCGGGCCTGGCGGCTTCCAGGGCGGCCCGCACGGCACGCGCGGACCCGGGCCCGTGGTGCCGGACGCCGAGCAGCAGCGGTCCGCAGGCATGGCGCCGTTCCCAGGAGGAATCGTCCGCGCGGGTGGAGCCGTCGCTCATACGCCCGCCTCCCGGCAGGCCCGGTAGAAGTCCTTCCAGCCGTCGCGCTCGCGGACGACCGCCTCCAGGTACTCCTGCCAGATGACGCGGTCGGCCGCCGGGTCGCGGACGACGGCGCCGAGGATGCCGGCGGCGACGTCGCCCGGGCGCAGCACGCCGTCGCCGAAGTGGGCGGCCAGCGCGAGGCCGTTGGTGACGACGGAGATCGCCTCCGCGGTGGACAGGGTGCCGCTCGGCGACTTCAGCTTCGTCCGGCCGTCGGCGGTCATGCCGTCACGCAGCTCGCGGAACACGGTCACGACCCGGCGGATCTCCTCGATGCCATCGGGTGCGGCCGGCAGTTCGAGGGAGCGGCCGATCTGCTCGACACGGCGCGTGACGATGTCGACCTCGGCATCGGCGCTCTCCGGCAGCGGCAGCACCACGGTGTTGAAGCGGCGACGCAGCGCGCTGGAGAGGTCGTTGACGCCGCGATCGCGGTCGTTGGCAGTGGCGATGAGGTTGAAGCCGCGGACCGCCTGCACCTCCTGGCCCAGCTCCGGGATCGGCAGGGTCTTCTCGGACAGGATCGTGATCAGTGTGTCCTGCACGTCGGCCGGGATACGGGTCAGCTCCTCCACGCGGGCCGTCATGCCTTCGGCCATGGCCCGCATGACGGGGCTGGGCACCAGGGCGTCGCGGCTGGGCCCGTGCGCGAGCAGCTGCGCGTAGTTCCAGCCGTAGCGGATCGCCTCCTCCGGTGTGCCGGCCGTGCCCTGCACCAGCAGCGTCGAGTCACCGCTGACGGCGGCCGCCAGATGCTCCGACACCCAGGTCTTGGCCGTGCCGGGCACGCCGAGCAGGAGCAGGGCGCGGTCGGTGGCGAGGGTGGTGACGGCGACCTCGACGATGCGGCGCGGGCCCACGTACTTCGGGGTGATCACCGTGCCGTCCGACAGGGTGCCGCCGAGCAGATACGTCGCCACGGCCCACGGCGACAGCTTCCAGCGGGCCGGGCGCGGACGGTCGTCCCGGGCGGCCAGCGCGGCGAGCTCGGCGGCGAAGGCGTGCTCGGCGTGCGGTCGCAGCGCATGCGCCTCCTGGCTCCCGTTCGCTTCGACGGACGTCGGTTCCACGGACACAGTCATGGCTGAGGTCCCCTCCAGCTCGGCCGGTTCGGATCTGGCATCCACCGTGCACCACGCCACTGACAATCGCTCTGACCTGCACAAATACGACCTCAGGGCCGATTGTCAGTGGCGGGTCCTACCGTCGTTGGCATGACTGAGCAGGGGGTGCGCTGGACCGCGGAGCAGGTGCTGGCACTGGCGCCTGACGCCGCGTCACGCAAGGCGGGAAGCAAACTGGGCGCTGCCGGGCCGTGGTCAGGGGCGGGCAGCGGAGAGGGGACGGTGTGGGGGCTCTGCAAGGGCAGCGGCAGCAGGCCGTACCAGACGGTGGTGGACCTCGCGGACGCCACCGGACCCGCGTACAAGTGCAGTTGTCCGAGCCGGAAGTTCCCGTGCAAGCACGCGCTCGGACTGCTGCTGCTGTGGGTGGACGGGGACGGCGCGGTGCCGGCGGTGGCCGAGCCGCCGGACTGGGCCGAGCAGTGGCTCGCGGGCAGGCGCAGACGCGCGGAGAACAAAGGGACGGAGGCCGGGGGGAGTTCCGCGTCCGGGTCCGCTGATCCGGAGGCGGCGCGGCGGCGGGCGGCGCGCCGTGCCGAGCGGGTCACGGCTGGTGCGACGGAGCTGGAGCGGCGTCTGGCCGACCTGTTGCGCGGCGGCCTGGCCCCGGCGGAGCAGGCGGGGTACGAGCTGTGGGACGAGACGGCGGCGCGCATGGTCGACGCACAGGCTCCCGGACTGGCAGCCCGGGTACGGGAGTTGGGGGCGATCCCCGCCTCCGGACCGGGCTGGCCGGCCCGCCTGCTGGAGGAGTGCGCCCTGGTGCACCTTCTGGACCAGGGCTGGCTGCGTCGCGACCGGCTGCCGGAGGCCCTCGCGGCCACGGTCCGCTCCCGGCTCGGCCTGCCCGCCTCGGCGGACGGCCCGCCGGTGCGCGACCGCTGGCTGGTCCTCGCCCAGTACGACACGGTGGATCCAAAACTGACGACGCGCCGGATATGGCTCCACGGCGCCGAGTCGGGACACACCCGGCTGCTCCTCTCCTACGGCGCGGCAGGCCGGGCCCCGGAGCTGTCGCTGCCGGTCGGCCTGGCGCTGGAGGCCGACCTGTCCGTGTTCCCCGGCGCCGGGCAGATGCGGGCGGCCCTGGGCGAGCAGTACGCCCCGCCCGCACCGGCGGCGCTCCGCCCACCGGGCATGAGCACGGCCCGGGCGGCTGCCCGCTACGGCGAGGCGCTGCGCGAGGACCCCTGGCTGGACTCGGTCCCGGTCACGCTCGCGGGGGTCGTCCCGACGCCGGACGCGGAGCCGGGCGGGTGGCAACTGGCCGACGCGCAGGAGGACTCGGCGCTGCCGCTCACCCCGGCCGCCCGGTCCCGCCCGGGCCTGTGGCGGCTGGTCGCCCTCTCCGGCGGCGCCCCCGTCACGGTCTTCGGCGAGTGCGGCCATCGCGGCTTCACCCCGCTGACTGCGTGGCCCCAGGGCCCGGGTGAGCCGGTGACGCTGTGCTGACCTGCCCGACGACTCAGGGACACCCAGGGAAGGGAACGTGATGGACGGAACCTCGACCGCACCCGACGACCGGACGACCGGCAACACCGCAGGCGGACCCGCACCGGCGGTCTCCGAGCACACCGGCGGCTCCCCGATCCCGTCCTCCTGGGAGGACCTCGTCACCACCGCGCTCCTCGGCACCGACCGCCGGCCGCCGGCGGTCGCCGTCTCCGGCCGGGAGGCTCCCGTGGCGCTGCTGGACGCCGCGGCCCTGACGACCGTACGGCGGCGGGCGGGGCTGCGGCCCGCACGGGCGGCGCGGCGGCCGGAGCGTGCGCCCGAGGATCCGCGTCCGGCGCTGCCCACGGCCGCTTCCCGCAGGCTCACGATGCTGCTGGCCGACCGTTCCGGCGGCACGGGCAGCGGCCGACGGGGCAGCTCACCGGACCTCATGGAGCTGCTCCCGCAGTGGCTCGCGACGGCCAACGCCCACGGGTACGCGGCGCCCCCGCAGGCACTGCCCGCGCTCTTGGACGCCGCCCGGGGCCGCACGGACCTGCGGCCGGCGGCGCTCGCGTTCGCGGGGCCGCGGGCGCTGTGGCTGGCCCGGCTGAACGCGGACTGGCGGTTCGCCCTGCGCTCGGCACCCGGCGGTGGCACGGCACTGCCGGACACCGAGGACGAAGCGGCGGTCCAGCGGCTTTGGCAGGAGGGGCTGTTCGCCGAGCGGGTCGCCCTGCTGGCCGCGCTGCGGGCCCGTACGCCCGCCCTTGCACGGGAGCTGCTGGCGGCGACGTGGGCGACGGAGCGGGCCGAGGACCGGCTGATGTTCCTCGACTCGCTGCGCACGGGCCTGTCGCCCGAGGACGAGCCGTTCCTGGAACAGGCACTGAGCGATCGCAGCCGCAACGTCCGGGCGACGGCGGCGGAGCTGTTGTCGGCGCAGCCGGGCTCGGCGCTCGCCGGGCGCATGGCGGCGCGGGCCACGGCCTGTGTGGCCGTCGACCGTACGGAGAACGCGCCGATGGTTGTCGTGGAGGCGCCGCACGAGTGCGATCCGGGCATGGAGCGAGACGGCGTGGCGGCCAAACCCCCCACAGGCAGGGGGGAACGGTCGTGGTGGCTGGGCCAGTTGGTGGAGGCGGCGCCTCTCGGGGCCTGGCCGGCGAGGCTCGGCGGGCGCTGCGCCCAGCAGATCGTGGCGCTGCCGGTGGCCGACGGCTGGCAGGGCGAGCTGCACGCCGCATGGTGCAGGGCGGCGGTGCGGCAGGGGGACGCCGAGTGGTCGAGAGCGCTGCTCGGGGCGCCGTCGGCACCGGAGGCCGGCGGGCCGGGTGCGGTCTCCCTGGCGGAGCGCGCGAAGCTGCTGGCCACGCTGGAGGCCGGTGAACGGGCCGCGTGGGTGGCGGGTTTCATCGCGACGCACGGCCTGTCGGAGGCGTTCCAGCTGCTCGGAGTGTGCGCGGTGCCCTGGGCCGCACCGCTGGGCCGGGCGGTGGTGGACGCTCTCAACATCGCCCGGGACGCGGGCAGTTACCCCTGGAGCTTCAGCGGGGTGATGGGACTGGCCGAGCGCTGCCTGGATCCGGCGGAGGCCGCCCGCCTGGACGGCCTGCTGGCGATACCGGACGAACAGGAGGACGCGTCACCGGGGGCCGGCGGGTACTGGGCGGAGGCGTTCCAGCGCCTGGTGAGCACGTTGCGGTTGCGGGCGGCGATGGCGGACGAGCTGGCACCGGCCGGCGGGGACAGCCCTTCCGGCGCTTGAGGAGGGAGCCGTTCAGACAGGGAGCGGTGGCCCGGAGGCGGCAGCCCCCGGTGGCTGCAACGTCAGCTCGACGCACCGCCGACACAACGCCGGAAGCAACGCCGGAGGCACCGGCTCAACCACCGAAGTCACCAGTTCAACCACCGAAGTCATCGGCTCAACCACCGGAGGCGCCGGATCAGCCTTCGGAAGCAGCCGACTCAGTCACCGCAGGCACCGGCTGGGCCTCCGAGAGTGGTCGACTCAGTCACCGCAGGCACCGGCTGGGCCTCCGAGAGCGGTCTGCTCAGCTACCGCAAGCAGTCGGTTCAGCTACCGCAAGCGGTCGGTTCAGCCTCCGGAAGCAGCCGGCTGGCGCACGTTCTCCCGCACCCACTCCACGATCGACGTGGTCGTCGCGCCCGGCGTGAAGATCTCCGCGACGCCCTTCTCCTTCAGCGGCGGAATGTCCTCCTCGGGGATGATGCCGCCGCCGAAGACCAGGATGTCCTCGGCGTCGCGCTCCTTGAGGAGGTCGATGACCGCCGCGAAGAGAGTGTTGTGGGCGCCCGAGAGGATGGACAGGCCGATCGCGTCGGCGTCCTCCTGGATGGCGGTGTCGACGACCTGCTCCGGCGTCTGGTGAAGCCCGGTGTAGATGACCTCCATGCCGGCGTCGCGCAGCGCCCGCGCGATGACCTTGGCCCCGCGATCGTGACCGTCGAGCCCCGGCTTGGCCACCACCACACGGATCGGACCGGCTGCCACACCCATCACTGCCTCCATCAAGCGACCACGGAAGCGACCGCTTCCGCCCGTACCGACAAGTACCGCACATCCGGCGCGTTCCGCCACCCGTCGGCAAGTGAACGAACGTTATCTCCAGCATCCCGCAACCGGCGGTTTTACGGTGCGGAGCGAGGGGGAAATCACACGGTGGGACATAAGGGCACACGGGGGATCGAGCCGTTCCCCTGCGTGCCGACAGGAGGTCGGCCCATGAAGGTCACCGGGGTACTGCCACTCTTCATCCCGTTCTACCGGCGCCTGTGGCCCGGCAGACTGACCGACCTTTCCATGGCCCTCCTCAAGGCGACCGCGCTGGAAGCCGCGATCCTGGCCGGTCACCTGCTGCTGTATCCGACCGGCCTCACCCAGGAGCGCCGGATTCCCGCACTCCCCGCGCAGGAGGGGGCCACCCGGCTGCCCGGCAGGACCGCCCCGCCGGTCGTCCTGCTGCACGGGTTCATCGACAACCGCTCGGTCTTCGTCCTGCTGCGCCGCAATCTCGCCCAGAACGGCAGGCAGCGCATCACATCGCTCAACTACTCCCCGCTGACCTGCGACATACGCAAGGCGGCGGAACTGCTGGGCCGGCACGTCGAAGAGATCTGCGAGCGCACCGGAAGCGGCCGGGTCGACATCGTGGGGCACAGCCTGGGCGGGCTGATCGCGCGCTACTACGCACAGTGCCTCGGCGGCGATCTGCGGGTGCGCACGCTGGTCACCCTCGGCACCCCGCACTCCGGCACCCGTGCGGTGCCGCTGGCCAGCGCGCATCCGATCGTGCGGCAGATGCGGCCGGACTCGGAGGTGATCGAGGAGCTGACCCGGCCCGCGCCCGGCTGCCGTACGCGGTTCGTCAGCTTCTGGAGCGACCTCGACTCCGTGATGGATCCACTGGAGACCGCCTGCATCGACCACCCCGACCTGGACGTGCAGAACGTCCGCGTCTCCGGGATCGGACATCTCGCGCTGCCGGTGCACCCGGCCGTCGCGGCGGGGATACGCGAGGCCCTCGACATCGCGCACTCCGAGAGCCGGCGCTCCGACGGCCTGACGGTGGCCTGAGGCACGGCCGGGAGCCGCCCGAGGGCGCCCACACACACGGAACACAGCCGCGGCACAGGCGACGCACCGCCACCGGACATCGAACATCCCTCGAACACAAGGCCAAACTCGCGTCCACCGACCCCCGAATCACGGCCGAATGCCCGTTTCGGTCCAACGCGAAACAAGCCGAAGATTGTCCCGCCCGCGTACCGACGGGTACAGTCGCCGCACTGCTCTGGCAGCCCCTGTTGTCGAGGCGAAAGAGAAGTTGGTGAACGACCGTCACCCGTCGGGGACCATGACCACCCCGGCTCCGGCTTCCGCCGCCTCCACTGCGCACTACGCGCCGTACGGGGCACAGGAAGCGCCTTACGGCGACCTCACCACGTACGGCGGCTACGACACCACCGGTTTTACTGCCGGCTCCGGCGGCACCGCGGCCTTCGGCACCGACCCTCTCTTCGGCACCTTCCCGGGCGAGCAGCAGCACACCGGCGCGTACGACACCACCCAGTGGCAGGCCGGCACCGGCCAGACCCTGAACTACGACCCGTACGCGGCCCAGCACCACGCCGCCTACGACTCGGGCGTGTACGACACCACGGCCTGGACGGTCCCCGCGCAGGCCACTGGCAACGACATCAGCGGCCAGTGGGACGCCGGCGCCTGGCTGCAGCCCGACCAGTCCGCCGGCGCCGCCCCCACGCAGCAGTGGGACTGGGGCACCCAGACCTTCGACACGGGCGCCTACGACGCCACGCAGTGGAACTCCGACGGCTCGGCCGTGGCGCACGAGCGGCTTGCCGAACCGTTCGACCAGCAGGCCACGGCGACGTTCGAGCAGGTCGGCGACGCGCAGCAGACCGGCGCCTTCGAGCAGCCGGCGTACGAGAGCGCCGCGGCCGACGAGTTCGGCGAGTACGACGGCGGGTTCGGTGAAACGCCCGCCGGGGACAGCGGGTTGGGTGCGACGGGCGAGATGCCTGCCGTGCCGTCCCTGCTGGAGGACCAGGAAGAGTTCTCCCCGGCCCCGGCGTCCCGCGCGGGCTCCCGCAGCGCGGCGCGCTCCCGCCGCCGTACGCCCCCCAAGCGCTCCGCGCTGCTGACCATCGCCGTGCCCTCGGCCTGTGTGATGGGGGTCGCCGGGATCGCCGCCGCCTCCGTCGGCAGCCTGACCGGCGGCGGAGGCGACACCTCCGCCTCCGCCTCGGACGCGCACGCGGTGAAACCGTCCGTCGCCAACAGCAAGCTGGACGCCCAGCTCAAGACCCTCTCCGCGGGTGCCGACGACTTCGCCGACCGGGCGAGCCGCACGCAGGACCGCATCGACCTCAAGACGCAGCAGGTGCTGGAGAAGAAGAAGGCCGCCGCGGAGGCCGCGCTCAAGGAACGGCTGCGCCCCAAGTTCGTGCTGCCGGTCACGCAGAAGGGCCTCAGCGCATACTTCGGCCAGGCCGGTGTGAACTGGATGTCCGTGCACACGGGCATCGACTTCCCGGTCTCGTACGGCACCACGGTGATGGCCGCCACCGACGGCGTCGTCTCTACCAAGTGGAACAGTGCCTACGGCAACATGCTGATCGTGACGGCCAAGGACGGCACGGAGACCTGGTACTGCCACCTCTCCAGCTACCGGGTCGCCTCCGGTACGACCGTCAAGGCGGGCCAGCCGGTCGCCTACTCCGGCAATTCCGGCAACTCCACCGGTCCGCACCTGCACTTCGAGGTGCGGCCTGCGGGCGGGGCGGCCATAGACCCGCTGCCGTGGCTGCGCAGCCACGGTCTGGACCCGACCTGAACCCGGCCACAAGGCGCCTGAGCCCAGTCACGCAGTGAGCCCCGCCGGACCGGCGGGGCTCACAGCGGGTCTGGGCTCAGGCGCCGTGTGGGCGGGTTCAGGTGGGGTCCCGACCCGGGGGGGGGCGCCCCCGCCCCCCGGGGCTGGGCGGCC